>JAUWDI010000043.1 GCA_030608865.1 Anaerolineales bacterium
ATCGCCTGCCGCACCTTCGCCGAAAATAATTTTTCAAGTAGCTCCACCGCTCCCGCAAGAGGTTCGACGGTCCCTTTAATGATCTCGCGGAAGGCGCTTTCTTTCTCCCAGCTTACACGACGCAGAAAATCCGCTTCGGGCGGTTCGCCGAGCATGATTGTCAGGATTTCCCTGTTATTCATGCCGAAGGTTTGCTCGTGAAGCTCCCTGGACATTGTCAAACCAAAGTGGGGTAAGACATTCATCCAACTCTCGAGGTGTTGTTGGGAGCTTTCAATTAGAACCCCATCGAGATCCCAGAGGACTCCGTATCGTGAGATATCGTAATCCTTCATTTTCACACTGCCGCTCCATGGCTGGGGACTTCCAGCGGATGTCCGCTGCGCTTTCTAGAAAGCTTTAACCGCGGGGAGAAGCTGATATTTCAAACGGAATAACGAAAGAATATCAGGGTTTGGTCAACAACTGAGGTGGAGCGCAGCGACCACTCGTCGTCGCTCACGCAGTTCGTTGTACGCCTTCCTAGCCCCTTCAGTCCGTAATACAATAAGCTCAATCCCCCGCTCGGTTATCACTTCGCGTAGTTCGTCCGCTACTTTCATCCTCCCAAAAACACCCCGCCCCAGGATGATGACTTCTGGGTTCCCTTCTAGCACTTCGACTAAGTCCTCGATCACCAGATTATGCCCGTCTCTTCGCCGCCAGTTGGATCGGACCCGGTCGGGGAAGATAATCACATCTCGATTGTAAACAACGCCATCGATGACGATTCGACCGAAGCGGAGTGCCTGGATCTCGGGAGGATTGCTCAAGAAGATCCCCCGCCTGCGTTTATCCGCACGCGGAAATTGTTATATTCAGCAGTGGGCTCTTCCCAGGTGACCTCGACATTCTCGACGGCCGCAGAGGGAGGTCCTTGGCGGCACCACTCGATCATTTGCTTTACCGCTTCCTCATTACCGTCGAGCAAAACTTCAACACGTCCATCCCAGAGATTCCGCACCCACCCCGTGAGCCCGAGTATTCGCGCCTCCTGCATCGTGTAATAGCGGTAGCTCACCCCCTGAACTCTCCCCTGGATTAAGAGATGCGCCCGAGCAGCACCCATAAAGCTCTCCTGCCGATTCAAATCAGAGCAACTATAAACGATTGCTTTCAAAAAAGCATGGGGGTCTCTTCTACTATTGATGGACCTTTACACACACCCTGTTACACACCCCAACTTGTACAATTTACTGACCATCCTATAAAAAATCCCGCGACAGCCACGTCACGGGATTCAATACCCAAAGCAGATCGCTTTGCGGTTATCGAAACAAATCCAACAGACTGACCTGATTGATCATCTTCAAGAGGAAACCGGGTAAAATCCCAAAGAAGAATGTCCCAAAAGCCGTGATCAGTATTGTGGAATTTAGGAGCGCTTCTGAGCGCACTTCTGGCTCACCCTCGCGCATGTACATTACGACAATCACGCGCAAGTAGTAGTATGCGGAGATGAGCGAGGTTACAACACCCACGAGTGCAAGCCATATCAAATTCGCATCGATAACAGCTCGGAAAAGATAGAACTTCCCCATAAATCCGACGGTGGGAGGAATCCCCGTCAACGACAGCATAAACAGCGCCATTGCCAACGCTAGCGCCGGGCGTTTCTTCCCCAACCCGCTGTAATCCTCAATCGTCAATCCCGAGCCTTCTGCTTTCTCCATAGCCAGCACAACACCCCAGGCCCCCAGATTGGTAATCGCGTACGTCACCAGGTAGAACAGCGCGGCCCGAACCGCTTCCGGCGCAGCTTCTGGTGTCGCCGCAGCCGGCAGCGCCATAAAAATATAGCCTGCATGTGCGATGCTCGAGTAAGCCAGCATTCGCTTAATATTGGTCTGCGAAATCGCGGCGATATTCCCCCAGGCCATCGTCAATGCGGCGATCCACATCGTTAGCGGCATCCACATCACAGCGGCACCCGGCAGGGCAGAAATGAAAATCCTCAGCAAGGCAGCGAAACCACCGGCCTTCGCGCCTACAGCCATGAATGACGTCACCGAAGTGGGCGCCCCCTGGTAAACATCTGGGGTCCACATATGGAAGGGTACCGCTGCGACTTTAAATCCCAGCCCAACCAGGATCATTCCACTTCCAACAAGCAGAAGAATCGGCGTGGTTTCAGCACCCGCAATCGCGGCAACCATGCCACTTAGCGCGGTTGTCCCCGTTGAACCAAAGACCAGCGCAATACCATACACGAGGAATCCCGACGCAAAGGCCCCTAAGAGGAAATACTTCAGGGCAGATTCTTCAGATTCGGCTTGTGGAATTGCGAATGCGGCAAGAACATACAGTGGGATCGATAGCAGTTCGACCGCGAGGAAGACAACGATCAGATCTCCAGCCGAGGCCATCAAGAGCATCCCACTCAAGCTGTACAGCAGTAAAATGTAGTATTCCCCGCGCTCGATATCCCGCCGCCGCAGGTAATCATAAGCCTGCGATATGGCGATCAACCCAACGCCAAGGAATAAAAGTTGCAGGAATGAAGAAAAACCATCGACGATGATCATTCCATCAAAGGCTTCGCGCTCAATGCCAAAGCGGGAGATGACCGCTGCGATCGCCGCTATCAGGCCAAGCGCAGCCAGCCCTGCCGTGATCCCCTTGCGATTGGCGGGGATCCAGAGATCAACCAGCAGGAGGAGCGTCGCCCAGCCGGCAACGATGATAAACGGGAGTACCGAAAGAAAATCTTGCCAGTCCATTGTTTAGTGCACCGCTACGCTTGCTGCCTGCAGTAGAGCGACGAGTTTATCCACAGACGGTCCAATAAGGTTGAAGAAAGGTTTGGGATATAGACCAATCCAGAAAATGAATATCACGATGGGAACCAGGGTGAGGATTTCACGCAGATTGATATCCTTGACCACTTTATTCTCTTCCTTGTCGAGTGGGCCAAGGAAAAGCTTCTGGAACATGTAAAGCATGTAAATCGCCGCCATGATAACTCCTAAAGCGGCGAAGCCAGCGTAAATAGGAGATCCGAGCGCCTCGGATCCGAAAGCTCCAAGAAGTATCGAGAATTCACCTACAAATCCGTTCAGGCCCGGCAAGCCCATTGATGAAAGCGTCACGATTAAGGTTAACGCGCCGTAAATCGGCATCACCTTCCACAAGCCACCGAAGTCATCCATCTCGCGGGTATGTCGCCGTTCGTAGAGCATCCCCACGATAAGGAACAAAGCGCCTGTGCTCAAACCATGGTTGATCATCTGCAGAATCCCGCCCTGGATCCCCAAGGAGTTCAAAGCGAACAGACCAAGTACGACGAAACCCAGGTGACTCACAGAGGAGTATGCAACCAGCTTCTTGACATCTTTCTGCGCGTATGAAACCGCCGCGCCGTAAATAATACCAATCACCGCCAGAAGAGCCATCCACGGGGCGAAGCGGATTGATGCTTCAGGGAATAGCGGAAGATTGAACCTCAGGAAACCGTAGGTACCCATCTTCAGCAGCACACCAGCGAGGATGACCGACCCCGCCGTCGGCGCTTGCACGTGTGCATCCGGAAGCCACGAGTGCAGAGGCCACATTGGAACCTTGATGGCGAAAGCGGCCGCAAAAGCCAGGAATAACCACGTTTGAACACTGCCCGGTATTCCGCCTTGTGCGACGAGGTCTGGAACCGAGAAGGATTCGAAGGCAATCCCTAACCACAGGATGGCTAGCAGCATCAGGATCGAACCCGCCATTGTGTAAAGGAAGAACTTTATGGCGGCATAGACCCTTCTTGGTCCACCCCAGATACCGATCAGGAAATACATCGGCACGAGGGTAAATTCCCAGAAGATGTAAAACAGGAAGATATCCTGAGCCAGGAAGACGCCCACCATTCCCACTTCAAGTAACAGGAAGAAGATTAAGAATTCTTTCACGCGGTCTTCAACAGCATTCCAGGTGGAGATAATCGCAATCGGTGTAAGGAAAGTCGTGAGCAGAACGAGCAAAACACTCAACCCGTCCACGCCCAGGAAATAATCGATCTGCATCCCTGCCAATTGGAACCATGGCAGCCTCTCAACCAGCTGCAGCGAGGCGTTCGTTTGGTCAAACTGCGCTAGCATGACCAGGGAGAGCCCGAAGGCAACCATGGATGTCAGCACGGCGACCCATCGGAGGAGATTCCGGCGGTCCTTAGGCAAGAACAAGAGCACCAGGACGCCCAGGACCGGGATGAATGTCACCCAAGAGAGTATGGAGAACGAAAGATTCATAGGCATTTCCTCAGCCACATTACCCGAAAATGAAGTAGCTCAACACTAGCAATCCCCCGACCAATACCGCGAGGGCGTAATTCCGGACATATCCTGTTTGCAAAACTCTAAGGCGTTGTGAGCCCCAATCGGTGATATTTCCAAGACCATTGCCGATCCCATCGATGATGCCGAGATCGAAAACCTGAGCAAGCCACTGGCTTCCATTGCGATAAGCGGCCCCCAATACGTTGTCGTGGAACCAATCGTGCCAGAATCGCCAATCCACAACATCCGCGAGGAACCAGCAGATGGCAATATAAGGACGGATGATAAGAAAACCGTACAGTTCGTCAACCCACCACTTGTTCTCCATGCCCACAAAGATTGGTCCCAAATATTTGCGTAATGGATCGGACTCACCCTTCTCAAGCGGTTTGCGACCATAAATCGCCCACGCCAAAACAAGCGCTATAGTCGAGAATACGACCGCTATCCCTGCGACACTGAAGCTGAACTCGGTGACGTGCACATGCTCAATCGTGCTGCTGAGCCAGTCGGTGAGTGTATGGATCTTGGGCAAATTCAATGCACCGGCAATGATGGAAAATACACCCAGGATGACCAGGGGGATCCACATCACCGGGGGGTTCTCTTTAGCGTGTGCAGCCGGTTCGCTCCTCGCCTTGCCGAAGAAAACCATAAACACCTGGCGACCCATGTAGAATGTCGTCAAAAAAGCAGCTGCCAGCAGCAAGAAGAACATCGCCGGATTCTCCAGGCGTGCATCCGCGAGAATTTCATCTTTGGAGAAAAATCCTGCCAGTGGTGGGAAACCTGAGAGCGCCAGAGCGCCGATAAGATAAACCCAGAAAGTGACTTTCATGCGCGAGCGGAGTCCACCCATGTTGCGCATATCCTGGGGATCGAATGGCTCTTCAATATCAGCGCCCTCATGCTCTGCATGGTGATGTCCGGCCTCAACACCCTGGATCACTGATCCGGAGGCAAGAAAGAGGAGCGCCTTGAAAAATGCGTGGTTAATCAGATGGAATATTGCCGCTACGTAGGCACCAAGGCCTGCTGCTGCGACCATGAATCCCAACTGGCTTATCGTGGAGTAAGCAAGTACCCGCTTAATATCGAACTGACCAACCGCGATGGTCGCCGCAAAGAATGCGGTTGCCGTACCTACGATCGCCACGATATTCGAAGTTGACGCGGTCACGCTGAAGAGAGGGTTACTCCGAACAATGAGATACACGCCCGCAGTGACCATTGTGGCAGCATGTATTAAAGCAGACACCGGCGTAGGACCCGCCATTGCGTCTGGTAACCACACAAACAGTGGGAGCTGTGCCGACTTCCCTGCCACACCAAGAAGCATGAACAAAGTTATCACGGAGATGAGAAGAACATTTTCCCCACCGAACGCATGCGCCCAATGAAATACATCTTCAAAACCCAAACTTCCTACAGCGCCGAAGATCAGGAACATGGCGATCAGGAAACCAAAATCTCCGATGCGGTTGGTTACAAAGGCTTTCTTGCCGGCGACTGCGTTTCCTATTCCATCTTCCCCTTTTTCATACCAGAAACCAATCAGAAGGTAGGAGCAGAGACCGACGCCCTCCCAACCGACGAACATCATCAGGTAGTTATCCGCCGAGACTAGCACCATCATCGCCGCTACGAATAGATTGAAGAAGATGAAGAAACGCGCGTAGCGGCCGGGGTCGCCCTGGAAACGAACATCTTCATGCATATAACCAATTGCATAGATATGGATCAGCGCGCTGACACCCGTCACCATAAGCATCATCGTCGTCGAAAGCGTATCTACCTTGATAGACCATGGAATCGAGAGACTGCCAACCGATATCCATTCAGCGATGGGGACCGTAGCACCCTCTGGAACGGCTTGCAGTGCCAGGAATTGCATAATGGCGATAACAAACGCAAGCGCGACCGCGCCGCTAGCGACGATGCCCACAAACCGCTCACCGAGTCGGCGGCCGAAGATGATGTTGGTGATCAAGCCCAAGATTGGCAGGGCGATGATCAAGGGTGCGTAGGCGAAAAGCCCTCCACCCTGCACCACTTCAAGAAAAACCATCCAATCCCTCCGCAGGCGAGGCTAACCTCGCAAACTGCTCACCTCATCAACGTCGATACTTTCTTTACTACGGAAGATCGCCACAATAAGCGCCAGACCCACAGCGACCTCTGCAGCAGCCACGGCGATCACGAAGAAAACAAACACATGCCCTCTCAGCGCTTCCTGCGCTGGTGCTAGCGTACGAGCGAATCCGATGAGCGCGAGATTCGCCGAGTTGAGCATTAACTCGATCGACATGAAAATAACAATTGCATTTCGACGGATCAACACCCCGATGACACCGAGTGCAAAGAGAATCCCTGAGAGCGTGAGCACATAGTCTGGGGGAATGTTCATTTACCCTCCCTCCTCTGCTTACGTGTGATCACAATTGCGCCAATCATTGCGACGAGTAAGAGGATCGAAGTCACCTCAAAGGGGACGAGATATTCACTGAACAATACCCGGCCGATGGATGCCGGACTTCCGAACTCGGCAGAAAGATCAGCCAAAGGTCCCTGTACTATGTCAGTCCGCAATAATACATACGCCAGTTCACCAGCAAGGGCGAGACCCAAGGCGATCGCCAATGGCATCTGCCAATGGATTCTCCCACCGATACTTTCTCTCTCCGTCCCCAGCAGCATGATGACAAAGAGGAAAAGCACCATAATCGCCCCAGCGTAGACCGTGATCTGCACAACGGCGATAAATGCCGCGTTCAGGAGCAAATAAAGCGTGGCGACAGTGAGGAAATTTAAGACCAGGAATAACGCTGAATAGACCGTATTGCTACTCGCAATCATAGCAATGGCAGCCGCAACAGCGATCAACGCCAATCCAAAGAACAGAACCAGATCAATCGTCATAAGATAGCATCCATAAGCAAGATTCTCACGCCGGATCCTTCATCTCTGGGATCGCTCGGTTGAACATCCCGACAGGTACGTTCTGCGGCGT
>JAUWDI010000068.1 GCA_030608865.1 Anaerolineales bacterium
GATGGCAGCAATCCTTGGAACCATTCATTAGGAATTATCTCCGATTGTGGATCGGAGGTACATCTCGATGAACGGATCGATCTTTCCATCCAGAACCGCATTTGTGTTTCCGATTTCAAACTCGGTCCGATGGTCTTTTACCATCTGGTAAGGATGTAAAACATAGGAGCGGATCTGGTTCCCCCATTCGGCTTTGATGTGATCCCCTTTAATCTTGGCCAGTTCTTCCGCTTGTTCTTGGCGCTGGATGTCTAGCAGGCGGGCGCGAAGCACGCGCATTGCGTTTTCCTTGTTCTGCGATTGGGATCGCTCGTTTTGGCAAGTGGCGACGATGCCGGTTGGGATGTGCGTAATGCGCACAGCAGTGTCGTTCTTTTGAACGCTCTGACCGCCCGCGCCTGCAGATCGATACGTGTCGATGCGCAAATCAGATTGGTTGATTTGAATTTCTCCTGTCGCCTCAACCTGTGGAAGGACTTCCACCAGTGCAAATGATGTATGCCGCCTGCTGGCAGAATCAAAGGGTGATAATCGGACCAATCGGTGGACCCCTCTCTCTGCTTTGAGGTATCCATAAGTAAAATCGCCCTCGACATATATTGTTGTGCTCTTGATCCCCGCTTCCTCACCTTCGCTGGTGTCTAGTATCTCGGTATCGTATTTATGTGCCTCCGCCCAGCGGAGGTACATTCGCTGCAGCATGGCGGCCCAATCCTGTGAATCAGTCCCCCCGGCGCCTGCATGAATGGCAAGAATTGCGTTCTCCTTATCGTATGGACCGGAGAGGAGAGCCTGAGTTTCACGTCGGTTAACTTCATCCTGAAGCTCTGCCAGCTCTTCTTCAAGATCGCCGCGTATTTCGTCGTCCTCGAGGGATGCCAGCTCAATAGCGTCGATGGTTCGCTGTTGGAGTGCGTGCCAGCCATCGATATCTCGTTGTAAACGAGCGAGGCTGCGCATCGTCGATTTTGCTTCATCGGGGTTATCCCAAAGATTTGGGGCTTCAGCGGCTTTTTTGATTTTCTCTAGTCGAGCTTCGCTTTTGGCGAAGTCAAAGCCGCACCAAGAGATCTTGGATTTGTGCTTGAACTTCGCTGAATTGTGCTTTTAAATCTTCCATTGGTTAACCTTCCATTTACAGGTATTCATACATTATTTCGTTAATGGTGCCAGTATGACTTAGGGTGCAGGTGTTGCAGGGTCAAGTAGTAGCGCATCGACGAAGGCTTGGGGATTGAAGACCGCGAGATCTTCCAAACTCTCTCCTGTGCCGACATAGCGCATTGGAATGCCCAGCGAATCGACGATGGCAAATCCCACACCACCTTTGGCCGAACCATCTAATTTCGTCAGGATGACACCATCCAGGTTAACGGCTTCTGTGAAAGCTTGCGCCTGCGCCAATCCATTCTGCCCGGTAGTTGCATCGAGAACAAGGAGCACTTCATGAGATCCTCCATCGATGACTTTGTGTACGACCCGATAGATTTTCTGCAGCTCGGCCATGAGATTGTACTCGGTGTGCATCCTTCCCGAGGTATCGATGATTGCCACATCCGTGTTCCTGGCGTGCGCTGCTTGACAGGCGTTGTACACCAGGGCGCCGGGATCGCTGCCAGGTTCGGCGGAGATCACATCAACGCCAAGACGTTCGCCCCAAATCGACAATTGCTCTTGTGCACCGGCTCTATATGTGTCCGCCGCTGCCAGAATGACTCGAAGACCTGCTCTTTTTTGGGCGAAAGCGAGTTTCGCTGCGGTGGTTGTCTTTCCGGTGCCATTGACACCGACGAGAATCATGACATGCGGTTTCTGATGGGGTGCAGGTTCGATCGGGGCGTTCAAACGCTCTATCAGTAGACTTCTGAGGAGTGTGTATATATCTTCGCCCCGCAAGAGCCCCTCTAGGTTAGCAGTCTCCTGTAGGTCCGCCACCAATCTCTGGGATAGATTCCCACCCATATCTGTCTGAATCAGCGCTGCCTCGAGCTCCTCCCAGAAATCTGGCGTCAGCTCCGTTGCCCCCAGGAGAGTCGCAATACGACCAAAAGTCGATCGGCGTGTCTTCGCGAGTGCGGAGCGCCACTGTTTCGGATCCACATGGCAATTATACCATTCAGGTCTTGGGGGTTGGCGTGTGGGTCGACGTCAGAATTAGCATTGTCGAGGGAGACGGGCTGCGCATAGCCGACTGATCTGAATTTTTACCTGGGCGGGTGAACATCTTTAGTTATTTCTGCGGCCCATAGAACAGCTTGTTGTTCGGCATGATTGGTATCGGTGATCATGATGACTTCTGAATCCGGCCATCGCTGTAATGCGGCTGCAAGCAGATGGGGGCGGATAACGACCACACCGTTTATGAATTCTCCTGAATCCAGGGCGGGCAGAGCCTCGAGAAAGCCTTGCCCCTGGTCGAATTCGAGGGGCCCGATTTCATCTATGATCAAAAAGTCACAGGGAATAGAGGATTGGAATATTGTGTTACACCAATCGATGGTCTTTGCGTCGAAAGTCCATCGTCCGGTTTGGACTTCGGTCGTCGCTCTGCCATGGAGTTTTACGCTCCCAAGGTATCGGCTGACACCAGAGCGAATATCAAAGGCATCTTTGGCAATCTCTTCACCCTTTTTTATGACAGGGAGCGAGAGTAACCCCGCGACATCCCAGCCGTTTGATCTAAGAATATTTGCTAGTGACGTACAGAAAGTGGTTTTACCAGACGCCCGCGTTCCGCTGATGATCAATATCGAGGGTTTCTGTGTCATGTCAGAGTTTGGTCGAGCAGAATGACAGAATGTCCGTTGACTTTAACCACGCGTACGGGAACGCCATAGGTTGAGGTTAGCTTATCGGCTTTGAGGACGTGCTCTATCGGTCCGGAATCTAATATGTTGCCGTCACGCATCAAGATCAGATATTGGGCACTGAGCACGGCGGTGTAGGGATCATGCGTTGTGAAAATTACGGTCACTCCTTGATCAGCTAGATCTTTAAGGATTCGTAGTATGTGACCCTTATTGCTCAAGTCGAGATGGGATGTGGGCTCATCAAGCAGAAGGATGCGTGGCTGCTGCGCCAGCGCACGAGCCAAAAGGACCATCTGACGTTCGCCGCCACTGAGATCCAGCACCACCCGATGGGCAAGGTGTGTTAGTTTCAACGTCTGTAAGATTTCCGAGGCGGTCTGGTAGTCCTCATCCGATGGCATTTGCAAAATGCCCATGTAGGGAGCTCGGCCTAGCAAAACATATTCCATCACCGAGAATTCAAACGGAATATGCTCGATTTGAGGGACAAGCCCAACTAGGCGGCTCATCTCCCTACGCGAGTAGGTAGATAGGTTATTTCCATCGAGAAGTACCTGACCGCCCTGTGGGGCAAGCATGCCAAGGATGATGTGTAGAAGTGTGGACTTGCCAGCGCCGTTCGGACCTAAGATAGCGGCAATCGATCCGGCAGGGATTTCAAGCGACAGATCACTGATCGCGTTTTGAAGGTTAGCATCGTAGCTAAAAGTCAGGTTTGAGAGAGAGATAATTCCGGGAGTTTTCATATTCGCATCTTTATCTTGGGACTGATCATCAATGCCAGGAAAGCAAGGGCACCTAATAGTGATGTGATAATGCCAAGGGGAATTTCGCCGGGAAGAAGGGCGCGGGCGATATTGTCACAGATTACGGTTAACATACCGCCGATCATCATGGATGCCGGGATCGTATATTGAGCGTTTGCGCCGAAGATGCGGCGGGCAATGTGGGGAACGATTAGTCCTATCCATCCGACGATGCCACCGACCGACGTGATAGCAGCCGTGGCAGATACGGCACCGACTAGCAGAAGGGTTCGTTCACGGGCAGGAGCTGTACCAAGCGAAAAGGCGGTTTCATCGCTCAAGGACAGCAGGTTCAGTCGCCAGCGCATAAGATAAACAACCAACAAGCCGACGATGACAAAGGGTGAAATGAAAAGGAGTTTTTCCCATGTCATTCCCCAAAGTCCACCCAACATCCAAAAGGTTATTTCAGGCAGTTGGGACAACGGATCGGCAAGATATTTCATAATGCCATTACCGGCTGAAAAGAGCGCTGAGACGGCGATGCCAGAGAGGATTAAGCGCAGTGCCCAGCTGCCGTGGCGCATTCGTCTTGCCAGAAAGTAAGATAGCATCAGCCCCACCAACGCAAAAAGAATGGCCGAGATCTCCATAAGGATGGGGGATGACCCTACCCATAAAATACTTAAGGCCGCGCCGAACGCCGCGCCTTGAGATACGCCAAGGAAACCGGGTTCAACCAACGGGTTGCGAAAAATCATCTGGAGCACAGCGCCAGCAGAAGAAAGAGACATTCCCATCAATAGGGCAGTGAGAATCCTTGGCAAACGCAGCGAAAACACCAGTCTGCGGGCTAACTCATCTTCGCGAAGCAACGAGGGCGACATCCAATAGGGTGATGGGTATCGACCGATGAAAATTGACACAACCAGAACCCCCAAAAGCGCCAGCCCAAGTAACCAAAACAATCGGGTTAATCGTGATCGCTGTGGCATTCTGAGGGTTCCGGCGGATGACGTCATCAAGGAAGATCGCCGTTTAGAATGGAGTTCACTTCATTCTGAATGGTTTCCTGGTCCAAACGATATAACTGTTCGTAAAACTGGTTAATCTCCTGCATGATGTCGATACCATCGGCGAGCTCAGGCTGTACTTTGGTTAACAGCCAAGAAAGCCCTAAAATCCAACGGGTGTCGGGTTGGTCCCAACTGAGAAAATCACCCGGGAAGGCGAAGAGTTGGTCTTGCTGGATCGCTCGGATTGCCTGCCATTTGGGATCAGATTTCAGATGCTCGGTGATTGGACTGGCATCACCAGGGTAATAGATGACATAGATTTGATCGGGATCCCATGCGGCTATCTGCTCGAAATTGACGATGGCCCATCCACCCGTCTCGCTTGCTTCCGTCCAGATAGGTGTTCCTCCGACCAATTCCACCATTGTGGTTTGCAGCCAGGAGGCTGGTGGAACCTTAAAAGCGACGTCGCCTCCCTTGTCGCTGTACTGGATAATCAACACACTCGGCTTCTGTGCTTCGGTGATGCCGTCTGAACGCTGCTGGATTTTGTCCAGCCGCTGTTGGTAGTAACTCTGCACCTCCTGGGCGCGTTCTGAGTTATCGAATAATTTCCCTAGAGTTTCGATATCACGAAAGAATTGCTCTGGTGTTTCTAGGTCGAGGTAGACCACGGTGATGCCCAATATTTCCAGCGGCTCACCGAGCGATTCGGCCATGTAGCTTTTCAGGATGACCACATCTGGTTGCGTTGGCGCGATTTGCTCAGGCCCAGCATTTTTCTCGAAAAAGATTTTGTCGCTTGAGCTCGGATCGATAACCGGAAGAATCGGGCTCGCAGATTGCGAACGATTTTCAATGCCGACGATCCGTTGGCTGGCCTCGGGGAATAAATAAAGGGCATTCGCCAGCAGCGAGCTTGCACGTCCAGCGATGACAACACGTTGTGGTGGCTGCTCGAAATCGAGTTCACGCCCCAGAGCGTCGGTGATGGTGAAGCCGCTGTCGGCCTCTGAAGTAATTACTCCCTCGTTTGTAGGTTGCGCTTCGGGGTCCACGACCGTTGGGCTGCAGGCGGAAGCGATCATCAGGATTGCCAGGGCGGATAGTAAGGTGTGTCGGTAGCGCATGTTTTATCTCCATTGAAAGCTGTAGTTTTTACCCAAGAGTTGGATTACATTGAGGCAGCCAGTCTAGGATCGACTCAAGCTGGCGAACGCGTAGCTCTAGAGCTAATCGATTGAATGTTTGATCGTGTGGAAGGAGGTCAAGTGCACCTTTCATAATTTCAAGGCGCTCGCTGCTTTCCCTTATTTGCTCATCTATGATGCGAGTGGACTGTTCCTCATTCTTTGCCAGCGCAAAATATAGTCGGGTGAGGAACTCTACGCGAATAGCCCGCACGCTTGATCCACTGGGTGTGAATAGCCAGTCCTCGAATCGTTTGACTCCTTTTAGGGTTGCTTCAAAATGGCG
>JAUWDI010000185.1 GCA_030608865.1 Anaerolineales bacterium
CGGAATAAGCGCTAACTATTGAGGGCTCATTCCATCATGGGGATGGTGGTTGAGCTATTCGCGGAGAGTTATGTCTGCCGACAGAAATTCCTGGGAGTGGCCGTTTCGCTGCACGAATTGCGGTCAGCCTTATCCAGCACAGGGATTCCCTTACTGCTGCGGGAAATGCGGCGGTCTTTTCGATTATCAAGATCAAATCTCCTATGATCCGGTCCAACCAGCTAGGCCTGGTCGCCGGTCGATCGAACGCTACCGGCGGAGTTTCCCCCTGCCTGCAGATGTGGATTTCGTCAGCCTTGGGGAGGGAGACACGCCGCTTCTCTCTCACCGAATTTCCTCGCGCGAACTCTTCTTCAAGTGTGAGAACCTGAACCCCACCGGCTCTTTTAAGGATCGGGGAACTGCGGTGCTGGTCAGCGCGTTAATCGCTGCCGGAATTGAAGAGGCAGTTGAGGATTCATCCGGGAACGCAGGGGCTTCCCTGGCCGCATATGCCGCGCGGGCGGGTGTTAAGGTGAGCATCTATGTCCCTGAATCTGCATCGGGCCCCAAGAGCTCGCAGATCAGCGCATATGGAGGGCAAGTTGTTCGGATCCCTGGTCCACGCTCGGCGAGCGCGGAGGCTGTCCAGCGTGAGGCCGAGGGAGGGTCCGTGTATGCCAGCCATGCATATCTACCACACGGCATCGCCGGAATAGCGACCATCGCCTTTGAACTCGTGGAACAATTGAAAGGATCGCCGGGAACCGTCATTGCGCCTGTTGGTCATGGGACGCTGCTATTAGGGTTGCATCGAGGTTTTCAAGCGTTGCAGTCAGCAGGCGAAATCGATCGCATCCCAGTCTTAGTTGGCGTTCAGGCGAGTGTGTGTGCGCCGCTGTGGGCAGCCTTTTCCGGCGGCGTTTCGGGTTTGGATACGCTCTCTGAGGGGGTAACAATCGCCGAGGGGGTGCGCATCATCCAGCCGCTGCGCGGGGACGCCGTTCTGCAAGCTATCGCCGAGAGCGGGGGGAAGATGATCGCCGTCGATGAAGAAAAAATCCTGAAAGGACGCGACGCGCTGGCTCGAATCGGGTTGTATGTAGAGCCGACTTCTGCACTCGTCATATGTGCGCTTGAAGATGTTTTCGAAACTTACCCGGACCCAATCGTGCTGATCCTCACGGGATCGGGGTTTAAGACGCAGGGAGTTTGAAACACATAAGATTAGGGCCGGCGGCGATTGAGAGCTGGTTGTTTCAAGGGGAAAAGTGAGTCAGTGGAGGAAAGGCGCATGGATCGCAGGATAGTTATAGCAGGGATGGGCACGATCAACCCGTTGGGCTTCAACGTCATGGAGACCTGGGAAGCTCTCAAGTCTGGTGTATCAAGCGTTGGACGGATCACGTTATTCGACTCGAGCGATCTCTTGGTTAAGATTGCTTGTGAAGTTAAGGAATTCGACCCTGCGTTGTATATGGATCCGCGCCAGGTGCGCCGTCGGGATCGTTTTGCGCAGTTCGCAAGCGCTGCAGCATCACAGGCGATGCGGGATTCTGGGCTGGAAATACAACCTGAGGGCGCTGGTCGAGTCGGAGTTGTCATCTCCTCGGCAGTGGGCGGGCTGGGTGCGTTGCAGACGGGCACGCAGGTGATGGCCGACGATGGCCCGCGTCGGATTAGCCCTTTTACGATCCCGATGTTCATGTCCAACGGGGCTTCAGGCGGTGTGGCTATTGACATTGGAGCCAAGGGGCCCTCATTCTCCGTCGCCTCAGCTTGCGCATCCGGCGCCGACGCGATTGGCCTGGCTGCTACGCTCATTCGCACCGGTGTAGTGGATATCTGTCTGGCCGGTGCTGCTGAGGCGAGCATCACCATGTTCGGTGTCGCCTCCTTCGATCGTTTAGGAGCGCTTTCGAGACGAAACGAAGATTTTTCTCAAACTCCCGCACCATTTGACGCGAACCGTGATGGCTTGGTGGTTGGAGAGGGTGCGGCGGTGCTCATCCTTGAAGACCTGGAGCACGCACGCAATCGAGGCGCGGAGATACTCGCTGAGTTGGTAGGATACGGTTCAACGACCGACGCATTCCATATCACCGCACCATCAGAAACGGGCGCGGGAGGCGCTTCGGCCATTGAAAAAGCGCTTGCAGCTGCCGCAGTCAACCCAAATGAGATTGATTACATCAACGCCCACGGGACGGGAACGAAGTTGAATGACATCTCGGAAACGAAGGCGATCAAGGCCGCGCTGGGAGAGGCTGCTTATAAAGTGCCTATTTCTTCCACGAAATCTATGACGGGACACATGATGGGTGCGACCGGCGCCCTGGAAGCTATCATTTGCGTCATGGCGATAAGGGATGGGATTCTCCCGCCTACGATCCATCTCAACGATCCCGACCCCGAATGCGATCTGGATTACATCCCTAACCACGCCCGCGAGGCTGAAGTTGAAGTCGCGTTGAGCAACGCTTTTGGTTTTGGCGGTCACAATGCGGTGCTGGCGTTCCGGAGATTCAAAGGTTAAAATAGGATCACTTAAATCAATCGGATTTGATGGAACTGGCGGAACGCGGAGTACCCAGATCGGCTGAGTTCTCGGCGTCCCCCAAGTTCATGGAGAGTGTCATAGTGAAACCGGATGAGTTCATCCGGCAAACGGGGTTGTCCTTCTCAAATCCCAGTTTGCTCCGCCGCGCCCTGACGCACCGCTCATACTTAAACGAGCACCCCGAGGCATTGGAGGATAACGAGCGTCTGGAATACCTTGGGGACGCTGCTCTGGATTTCATCGCCGCGGTCTGGCTGTATAACCGCTTCCCGGAGATGGATGAGGG
>JAUWDI010000106.1 GCA_030608865.1 Anaerolineales bacterium
ATCGCCGGACATATCACGGTATCGCCTTCGCGGCGGGGAAAGCCCAAGCCTGAACGAGCCTTCATTCGAGACGACCAACTTATCGCAGAACCATGGCAGGTTGGTCGCAATTAGAGAATTGATCGATAAACGGAGAAGGGCATGAGTGCCAAAATTGTCACAATAACTTCCGGCAAAGGGGGGGTTGGTAAAACAACAGCGACCGCGAATATCGGCGTAGCCCTCGCCTCGACCGGGGAGCGTGTAGTCTGCATCGATGCAGATATTGGGCTCCGCAACCTCGACGTCATTATGGGTTTAGAGAATCGCATCGTTTATGACTTCGTTGATGTTGTCGAGGGTCGCTGCAAGCTCCGGCAGGCAATGATTCGGGACAAGCGTCTGGATACCCTGTTCTTGATCCCTGCTGCGCAGACGCGGGATAAAACTGCGGTATCTCCACAAGATATGGTTCGCCTTACAGATGAACTGCGACAGGAGTATGATTGGGTCCTGATCGACTCACCCGCAGGAATCGAGCGCGGTTTCCGAAACGCAATCGCTCCTGCTGATCAGGTTCTCATCATCACCAACCCTGAAGTCTCAGCGGTCCGAGACGCAGACCGCATCATTGGGCTGATCGAAGCGGAGGAGAAGGGACCAGGCAAGCTGATCCTGAACCGGGTTAAACCGGAAATGGTGCGCCGGGGCGATATGCTCGGTACGGAGGATGTCCTTGATGTCCTCGCGATCGAACTAATCGGCATCGTGCCTGAAGACGAGTCGGTCATCGTAGCGACCAATCAAGGCGTTCCTGTTGCGATGGACGCGAACAGCAAGGCTGGGCGAGCTTTCCACAACATAGGCCGTCGTTTGAAGGGGGAAGAGGTTCCATTCGCGGACCTTGGAGGAGGCGATGGGTTCTTCGGTCGGATTACACGCATGATGAGGGCGGGAGGCGAATCATGAAGTTCTTTCAAAAAGCAGGGATTGGCCGTTCTCGCAGCGCAAAATCCGCCAAAGAGCGGCTCCAGTTAGTCCTAATTCACGATCGGGCCGGCATTTCCCCTGGCAAACTCGATACCTTGAAGGATGATTTAATCAATGTGATCTCCAGGCATATCGAGATCGAATCGGACGCCGTAGAGATTACCCTGACGAAAGAGCGAGACCAGCATAGACTCGTGGCAGATATTCCGCTCGCTCCGACGCGTAAACGAAGGCATTCAATTTCTTAGTCGATGAACACAACCCGTATCTGGCGCCACTTCGATATATGGCTGTTGGCGGCTGTCGCCTTGTTGACAATTGCCGGTGTGGCGATGATCCAATCCGCCATCGGTGGGAATGAGGACCTCGCGCAGACAGTACCGCGGCAGGCGATCTACGCTTCGATCGGTTTGGTCGTTTTAATCCTCACTGCCGCGATCGACTACCGCATCTGGTCCGCTCTTTCCCGCGCATTGTACATGGTTGTTTTAGTATTCCTGGGGCTCATACTCGCGGCAGGAGTTGTCGGCTTTGGAGCTGCACGATGGTTCAACATCGGCATCGTCAATGTCCAACCATCCGAGCTGTCGAAGATCCTCATGATCCTCGTCCTCGCAGACTACCTATCCAAACACAAGTTGGATATTGGTCAACCGAAGATTCTCATCCGCAGTTTGGTTTTGGTCGGCGTGCCTGCGATGCTAGTATTTCTCCAGCCAGATCTAAGCACTGCAATTGTCTTGGGAGTAATCTGGGTCGCGCTGGTTTGGGCAGCAGGCGCGAGACCGAAGCACCTGCTTGCCCTGGCAGGCATTGGGGCGATAGCGCCATTACTCGCCTGGCCTTTCTTGCAGAATTATCAGAAAGCGCGCGTGATCACTTTCCTCTTTCCAGATCAAAACGCACAATTCGGAGAGACCTATAATGTGCTCCAAGCGCTTATCACCATCGGATCCGGGGGCTGGTTTGGCAAGGGCTACGGGAGCGGCACTCAGGTCCAGCTGCGTTTCCTGAAAGTGCGGCATACGGATTTCATATTTTCGGCAATGTCAGAGGAGTTTGGTTTCGTCGGTGCACTCATCTTTATCTTAGTTTTTATTTTCGTGATCTATCGCTGTTTACGGGCGGCAAGCATCGCCCGCGATCTTTATGGCGCTTTGATTTGCTACGGTGTTGCCGTCTTCCTGGCATTCCAGGGTTTCTTTAATATCGGCATGAATTTAAGCCTTCTCCCGGTTTCTGGTCTCCCACTTCCATTTTTAAGTTACGGCGGTTCTTCTCTTCTCGCCAGCCTGCTAGGAATCGGCCTCGTGGAGAGTGTGATCCTGCGTCATAAACAGATTGAGCTATAACAAATTATCATCCGTTGAGGCATCATAATGACCGAAGTAAAATCTGCACGCGTTCGCTTTGCCCCCTCCCCAACCGGTCGCTTCCACATTGGCAGCGCGCGTACAGCTCTATATGACTACCTTCTAGCGCGCCAGTCGGGAGGCCAGTTCATCCTCCGCATTGAGGACACCGATCGCACCCGCTTCGACCCCCAGGCGGAGAAGGAATATTACGAAGCGCTGCGTTGGCTAGGCTTGGAATGGGATGAAGGACCGGATATCGGTGGGCCGTATTCGCCCTACCGCCAGTCAGAACGAACAAAGATCTATCGCCAGCTCACCGAAGAATTGATCGCTGGAGGCCATGCATATTACTGCTTCTGTACCCCTGAGCGGCTTACTCAGGTCCGTCAACTCCAGCAGAAACGTAAAGAACCGACCCGTTACGATGGACTTTGCCGCCGTCTATCACCGGACGAAGCTCGGGAAAGAGCCCTGGGAGGTGAGAGCCACGTCATCCGTTTCAAAACTCCGCAGGAAGGACAGACAACCGCTCTGGACCTTCTACGAGGTCCGATTACGGTGGATAACCACACGATCGACGATTACATTCTCGTAAAATCAAGTGGTATGCCCGTATATCACCTGGCGGCGATGGCCGATGATCAC
Source organism: Anaerolineales bacterium (assembly GCA_030608865.1). The sequence continues at coordinate 2,970 of JAUWDI010000106.1, forward strand.
CTGATGGAGATAACGCACGTTTTGCGTGGCTCGGAATGGCTTCCCACCTTCCCGCTTCACGTCCTGATCTACGAAGCTTTCGGCTGGCAGCAGCCCATTTGGATCCATCTCTCCGTACTTCTTAACCCCAGCGGTAAAGGCAAGCTCAGCAAACGTTCCGCTGTGGACCCGAAAAGTGGGGTGAAGGCCGTATTTGTGAATGACTTGCGTGACATGGGATACCTCCCACAAGCTGTGATTAATTGGATCAGCCTAATGGGGTGGTCATACGACGACCACACCGAGTTCTTTCCGATGGATGATCTGACAGAAAAGTTTTCTATCGAAAAGTTGAGCCCCAGCCCGGCAGCGGTTAATTTCAGCAAACTCGATCACTTCAACGGGCTTTACATCCGCAGTTTGCCAACGGACGAACTCGCTGAACAGCTGCTCCCATTTTTCATTGCAGCAGAGATCGACGCTGATTTAACCGAGATCAAAGTTTTCGTTCCACTCATCCAGGAGCGGATTCGCACGCTCGATGAAGCGGTCGATATGGCTGGTTTCTTCTTTCAACCCGATGTCCGCCCAGAACCTTCGGAACTCGTCGGGAAGAAAATGTCTGCACAAGATTCTGCGCGTGCTGCAGAGAGGGCGCATGAGGTCATCCAGGCGCTTTCAGAGAGCGAATTCGAGCAGCTTGAACATGCATTGCGCGACTTGGCAGATGAGTTGGGAATAAAAGCTGGCCAGCTTTTTGGGATCTTACGCGTCGCTGTGACCGGCCAGAAAGTTAGTCCCCCTCTCATCGAGAGTATGGTGATTATAGGCAAGGAAATCGTCCTGGCTCGTATCGAGCGCGCCGCACAGATTCTTATTTCGCTCGAGTGAGGGCAATAGACAGGCTAACTTCCGCTATGTTACAATTCTCAAAGCACTGGGGGTTCGTCTAGTGGTAGGACAGCGGACTCTGAATCCGTCAGCCGAGGTTCGAATCCTCGACCCCCAGCCAAACATCGCCCGGTGAAATAACACCGGGTGATTTTATATTCCTCCAGCTAAACAACCCTCCAAAACACAGGAAATACTTACGCTAAGCAACAGTGGAAACTAAAGACTAGATCAGCAGCAGAATTGGCCCCTGAAATTTCCCTTATCATAGGTCCGAAAGCTATGCTTTTTCTATAGAAGTACGATAGAATAGGTAATCTACTCACTGAGTGACTAGTCCTATCAATGCCATCTAAACACTCTTATGCCAGCGCCCTTTCGCCCGAATATCCCTTGCTTGGCCTGCTCATCCAGCAGCCGGCACATGGATATAGCCTTCATCAGCGCCTGACCACCGATCTTGGGCAAATTTGGCGCATCAGCTTGAGTCAGACATACAACATTTTAAAACGATTGGAGACTCACGAATTCATCTTTGGTCAGATGCAGGAGCATGCTGGAGCACCAGCAAGGCGCCATTTTGAAGCAACCCTAAAAGGAGTCAAACGATTCGAGGACTGGCTATTCACACCCAGTGGATCAAGCGTGCGGGCTATTCGCGTAGAGTTCCTCACCCGACTATATTTTGCGCTGGCAAAGAATGAGGAACAGTCC
>JAUWDI010000124.1 GCA_030608865.1 Anaerolineales bacterium
TCAGCGCTGGTATTTTCAAGGAGCTGCTCGGCAGCGCGCCCCGCGGCGAGGCTGCCAGCATCCGGCAGGGGGTGACCGGCACGGAAAACTCGAAGTGAAGGTGGTAGATCATCGACTTGACGTGGCGCAGCGATGACGCCGGCAACGATTTGATTCCGAAGAATTTCCACTGCGGCTCTGGTCATCGCCGGAGCCGCTTTTCCAAACGCGACCAGGTATATCCGCGCCCCGGGCTTCAACCCCAGGGTGTGTGTCCCTGCCTCGATACCCTCACTGGAAAGGTGCAGGTGTTCTCGAACAGCTCGATGGGCGTCGGCAGCCTCGAGTGCTTGAAGAGAGATAAGTTGTAGGTGTTTCTTGTGCTCATCAAATCGAGGGAGCTCTATCATAGCCTGAACGAGATCTCCATCAACGGCTGTGAAATTACGGGTTGGCCAGCGCTTCCGCCGCGGCTTGGGCTGCGGTCGTTGGCGCTTCTCCTCCGCCGATGACGGCTTCGACAGCATCAAAAAGAACGGGTCCTATCGTGAGGCGAAGCGATGAAGGCGGCATCGGTTGCGTTACGGTGACGAGGCTGCTGGCCAAGGCGGCGTCGTCACCTTCCGGCCAGGCTGCTAATGAGGCGCTTGTAGGTGGGAGCATCCCCAGTGAGTGAGTCCACAGCCCGAGGAAGTCAGGTGCGCTAAGCCAGGCAAGCAACTCGGCAACGATCGGGATCCGCTCGGCATCCTGTGTGACGATCGCCCAGGACCATGTTGAGGCGAGACCTACACCGTTGCCACCCTGGGTTGGAAGAGGTACTGCGGACAACTTCTCCGGATCATGCTCTAACATATAAGAGCTTAAAGGGGCCACCGCGCTGGCCGCACCATTGTCTTGCAGCACAGACCAGGATTGTTCCGCAGTGGTGATTTGCCTTACGGAATAAGGGAGAATTTGAGCGGAAACGGCTGTGTTATAGAATGTTAAAACTTCGGATAACACAGCGGGGTTTAAGGCGGGATCTTCGTCGGAATTGAGGAGATACCCATCCAAGGAGAGATACTGTGCCATTGTGAAGGTTGCCAGCGGATCACCGGCAGGAAAGAGAAAACTGCGCGGTTCACTGAGTAGATCATCCCAACTTCTGGGAGGCGAGGTGTAGAGATCGCTACGGTATGAGAGGATATCTACCTCACTGGCGATTGGAAGTCCAACGAAATTCCCTGATACGCGTGCGGCGGGTAGACTAAACTCATACCAATCTGGGGCTTCGGGAACCGGGAGAACCTCATCTAACTCGATAATCAGGTTCTTGGAAACTGCATCCTCCAGGTTCGAAGGGTTGAATGTAATCGCATCCGGAAGGAGTGCCGGCGCGGCGGCATTCGCAGCGACGAGTGTCTCTAATAACCCCGAGGGGCCATCAATGCTTTTAACCCGCACCTGGATACTTAACCCGGGATGAAGCTGCTCAAAAGCTCGCAAACGCTCCGTGAGCAATGCGCCGGCGGGAGTTTCTGAATCCGGGGCGAACGGCGGAGCGACCCAGAGCGTCAGACTGCGAGGCGCTGGTTGTGGCACCTCTGTTGCCGATGCTGTAGGCACCGGGGAACTTGGAACCGTCGTCGGCGGACCGGGAGTCATCGTGGGGTTAGCCGTTAAGCACCCAGAAAGTGCGACGGTTAGAATTAGGTAGACCGACAGGCGGTGTATGGTTCTTAGCATAGTTCCGCGATTATACTGTCTCCAAGGACGCAATGGGAATATTCAAAGCGGAAGGGTTGGAAAGCTTATTTCCTGAAAATCTCCATAATTATGAAGGCTTCCCGTAAGTTGTGCGTGAGCCAGATATGCTAAAATCGACTCAGCATGGCTGCATCTGATCGTCTCAAACCCATCTTACAGGGAATCCCCAACAAACCCGGTTGCTACCTGATGAAGGACAAGGAGAGCCGGGTTATTTATGTTGGTAAAGCAGTCAGCCTGCGCAGCCGGGTTCGATCCTATTTTCACGAAGCCGCCAACCACAGCCGCAAAACTGCCGAGATGGTCTTGAAGATCGAGGATATTGAATGGATCGTTGTCAGCTCAGAGCTCGAGGCGCTTATTCTGGAAATGAACCTCATTAAGCGTTATCGCCCAAAGTACAACATCCGCCTCAAGGATGATAAAAGATACCCGTACATCAAAATCCTTTGGCAAGACCCTTTCCCGAAAGTCACGGTTACACGTCGCGTATTAAACGATGGGGCACGCTATTATGGCCCATATACAAGCGTCTGGGCCGTCCATCAGACTCTTGATGTGTTACGTAAGATCTTCCCCTATCTCACCTGCGATCGCGTGATCACAGGCGAAGACCAACGTGCATGCCTTTATAAGGACATTAAGCTCTGCCTGGCGCCTTGTATTGGGAAAATTGACACTGTGGGTTATCGAGCGATGATCGATGACCTCGGGCGATTCCTGCAAGGGCGCACGGATCCGATCGTGAGCCGGCTTGAGCAGGAGATGGAGAGAGCGTCGGCAGCGCTGGAATACGAGAAAGCTGGGACCATACGCGATCAGCTGATCGCCATCGAGAAGGTCGTCGAGGGGCAGAAAGTTGTCACGCAGGATAAGCTTGACACGGATGTCATTGCCTTCGCCCGAGACGAGCGTGATGCATGCATTCAGATATTTTTTGTTCGCAGGGGCAAACTCATCGGGACAGAGTATTTCGTGCTTGACGGAACACGTGAGGCTCATGACCAAGAATTAGTAGAAGCTTTTGTAAAACAGTTCTATACTGAGGCGACTCATATCCCGCCGCGAATTCTCCTGCCGATTGAGATAGAAGAAGCACGGATCATAGAAACCTGGCTCAACGATCGGCGCGGTGGGGCGAAGGTCTACTTGAAAGTGCCGCGTCGTGGTGCGAAGAGAGATTTGGTGGCATTGGTGGCGGAAAACGCGGCGGAGACCCTGGCCTCTCTAAAGGCAAAATGGGAGGCGGACCGCAGCAAACACGTACAGGCGCTGAGTGAGCTTCAGGAGGCGCTGGCTCTCCAAGCCCCACCAAATCGCATTGAGTGCTACGATATATCCAACCTACAAGGGACAGCCGCCGCGGGTTCGATGGTTGTATTCGAGCAGGGAGCGCCTACTAAGAAACTCTACCGCAAGTTCACGATTAAGAATGTCCAGGGTCAGGATGATTTCGCCAGTATGGAGGAAATCTTAGGGCGACGTTTCCGACGTTGGCAGATTGCGAACGAGGAGGCTGGGAAACCGGGGGGTAAACTGGATAAGAGTTTTGGTTTGCTGCCGGATCTTCTCATCGTCGATGGTGGCAAGGGGCAGCTCAGCAGGGCTTGCAAAATCCTGGACGAACACAACCTGAAAGAGCGCGTGCCGGTTGTCGGGTTGGCAAAAGGACACGAGGAGCTCTACCTTCCCGATCGAGCCGACCCCGTTATTTTGCCGCGACGATCGCAAGGTCTGTACCTTGTTCAGCGGATTAGAGATGAAGCCCATCGTTTCGCACTACGGCAGCACCGGACTCAACGCAGGCGTGGAGGGCTGGCTTCCAAACTCGACAGTATCAATGGTGTCGGTCCGGCACGCCGGAAGGCATTAATTAAGACCTTTGGTGACCTCGAAGGGATTCGGCAAGCGAGCCTTGAAGAGTTAGCTAGCATCTCCGGGATCACATCAAAGACAGCGGAGCAGATTCAAGAAGCGCTTACTGGATAATGGAGGAAAGAATGCGGGAAGTCTGGATAGTGGACGACGACGATGAGATGAGCCATGCCATAAAGCTGATGTTGCAGCTTCTCGATTCTACAGTTGAGATTTTCCGCGATGCTCGCAGCGCAGCCAAACGGCTTCTTGCAGGCGATCGGCCGGAGTTAATAGTGCTGGACATCAACATGCCGGAAGTCAGCGGAATCGATTTTTTGGAGTTCCTGCGTATGCGCGATGATCTTAAAAAGATTCCGGTGGTGATGCTTTCGTCTGAGACAACCGACATCCAGGTCGACGAAGCCATGCGGATTGGAGCGAACGCCTTTGTTTTTAAACCCGTAACGCTCGAGGAGCTGGAAGAAGCGATA
>JAUWDI010000094.1 GCA_030608865.1 Anaerolineales bacterium
AGAGAATCCGGATCGGTCTCTACCGGGAAAGGTACGCCATGGACGATGTATCCACCTAGGGTTTCAGGTCGTCGATCTGGTAATTTGGCCATGACTAAACCTCCTGCTCAAGTATGCTGACCGTCACGTAGGTGCCTGTTCCCGCATGGGAATGGATTGCCCCTCTTTTCGCGTTTTTCACCTGCAGTGCATCATCATCGAAGTGTTTCTTAATTGTTCCTTGAAGTTGCCAGAGGGCGAAAACGGCTTGCATCAAGCCGGTCGCGCCAACTGGATGACCGCAGGCGATCAATCCGCCCGAGGGGTTAACCGGGCAGACAGGTTTTTCAGGCAGCTGAACCCCATAATCAATCCCGGATAAATGAGCTTTTCCAGATTCAGCGAACGGACCACCTTCGCCATATCTGCAGAGGCCTAAATCCTCATAGGTCTGGATCTCGCTGGAGGTATAAGCGTCGTGCAGTTCGACGAAATCGAGCTCTTCCAAAGGATCTGAAATACCCGCATGCTCATAGGCCATATTCCCCGCGGTTCTCCCCGCGCGGAAGGAGTGCACACCGGGATAGCGAGTCCCCTTTTTCCAAAGCCCCTCGTAGTACTTACGAGTCCCGTCATCGGCTTTCTCCTGCTCGGTGGCGTAGTCCCGCATAAAGGTATCGAAGTCGACGTGCGGTCGGTCAGCCATACGCATGGCGTCCGTGCCGCGCCCGATGCCGGTGACTCGCACGAGAGGATGGGGGATTTTCGCTCCGGCGTCTTCCAGCTTCTTTATGCCCTCTTCAGAAGCCAGGATCGTAGCCGCAGCTCCGTCGGACATAACGCAAATATCGAGGCGGGTCAGCGGCCATGCGATCATAACTGCATTGCGTACATCTTCGATCGAGTAGCGGTTCCGTTTCTGCGCATAGGGGTTTGAGAAGGCGTTGATGTGGTTTTTTACGGATACGTGCGCCATCTGCTCAACGGTTGTACCGAACTCCTTCATATGTCGCGTGACCATCATGGCGTAATACCCGGAGTAGAACCCACCCACAGGGTAATCCCAGGAAACATCGGATGCTTGGGCGATGAATTCGTTTCCCTTCCACGTCTCGACGTGGCTCATGGTTTCGAAACCGTAGGCTACACAGACGTCCATATGACCGGAAGCTATCGATTTCCACACTTCTTGGAAGCAGAGCCCACCCGTCGCACCACCGCCTTCGACGCGGTGACTGGGTTTTGGACACAGCCCAAGGTAATCCTGGGCCATGATCCCCGCCATGAGCTGTCGAGTGAAGTGATCGGAAAAATAGGATGCCACCGATCCATCGACGATGGATGTGAACGTTGGGAAATCAATTTCCAGATCCTGGATGGCGTAGTCGTAGGCCTCCTTTGTCACTGCCTGGAAATTTTTATCCTGACGGGTTTTCGCGAACTTTGAAACCCCGCCGGAGAGGGCGTAGACAGGTCGCATTGTGGGCTTTCCTCCTTCATGAATTGGTTTGACGATGATGCGATTGTACCCCTAGAGAGAGAACCGAGCAAAATTCAAGCCGTCATCGGGCTTGGGGGTTGCTAGCCGGATTGGATCAAAGATTGTTGTTCGGGGTCGACGAGAGTCCACCATAGAATTCTTCGGTCGGGGATATTTACTCTCGATCAGGGGGAGTCGGAGCCCGCTTTTTGCGTACGGCTCCGGCCCGCAATCGCCGCCAGACCGATGCTTATGAAGTAGAGCACGATCATGGGCAGCATCACCAACCCCATGTTCACCGGATCGATCGTGGGTGTGACCGCTGCAGCGAGTATGGCGATGCCAAGGATGGCGAAGCGCCAGCCGCGCAGGAGCGCTTTAGCGTTCACGAAACCTAAGCCTGCCAGGGTGTAGATGATGAGCGGGAATTGAAAAGCTACACCTATCCAGAACATGAGCCCCGTCACAAACTGGATGTAATTCGCAGGACGGATCGCGGCGCTAATGTCCATGAAATTGAGTAGGAAATCGATGGCTGGTTTGAGCAGAATGAAATAAGTGAAAGCGATTCCGAGCAGGAAGAGGATCGTTGCTGCTGGAATTGAAGTCAGCAGGAGTATCCTCTCGCGTCGGCGGAGCCCTGGATTCAAGAATGCGAAGATCTCAATCCCGATGTAAGGCAGAGCGATAACAAAACCGGTTAACAATGAAACGCGCATGAAAACGCCGATTGATTCGGTGACCTCAATCGCTTGCAGTTGCTCGATGCCGTTAATGGGGACCGCTAGCCAATCCAGTGCCTGTTTGGCAAAGAGCGTGCTCAATAGAACGGCGATGATGAGGGCGGTAATCGCGCGCAATAGATGACGGCGCAGTGCCTCCAGGTGGTCAATTAGGATCGATGGTTCTTCAATCGTTCGACTGAAAACATCTGCAATAGGTGTATCTTCGGGTTCAAAATTGAGGAAATCCTGCAGTCTTAGGAACGGCTTTGCGATCCATCGAAAAGGAATGGTGATGAGATGCCACAGCTTGCGAAAAAAGGAGCGAATCATTTAGCCGTCACTCGCATCCGTTCCCGAAACTTGATCCTGGGCACTCTGCTTAGAGTCAACGGCATCCGGGGAGGGAGCTTGCCAGGCGCGCAGTCCTACATCCAGATCTCGAACATCCTCCGTGATATCCAGGCCGGAATCAGTGATCGCTTTACTGGCCTCTGCGATGTCTTTGTGCACGGCGTCCAATTCGTCCAAAGCGGCTTCCCGCGCGAGGCGGCTGGGAAGATTACGCAAGTTTCTAGATGCTTCGTTAATCAATTTCCAGTTCTCTGAACGGTAGAGACGGTTGAGGAAACTGCCGATCATTCTCCCTGTTTTCCCCATGTTGCGTGGTCCGACAACAACCATGGCAATTAGAAGAATGAAGATGATCTCAAGGGGACCAATACCAAAGATATCCATAGTTCAATCTTGGTTAGTCTGGATCCGTGAATCGGCGGCGGATTTCTTGTTCCTGGTCGGCGAGCGTACCCAGGACACCATTAACGAAACGTGCGGAGCTCTCTGACCCGAAACGTTTGGCAAGCTCGACAGCCTCGTTGATGGCAACTTTTAGCGGTGTTTCATCGTAGAAAACAATCTCCCAGAGTGCGATGCGTAAGATGTTACGGTCGAGAACAGCGAGTTGGTCAATGGGCCACTCGGGTGCGAAGGTGGCGATAACATTATCTAATTCTGGAGTTGTAGAAAGGACGCCTTCGACAAAGCATTTGAAGAACTCCGACCCCTCATCGCTCAGGTTGTCATTCTGTTCCAGGTATCGAGCAATGACCTCCTGTGGTGGATGGTCGACAGCGTCGATTTCATAGAGGGCTTGGATAACTAGGTTTCGTAATTGTCGTCGTTCGCGCTTCATGGGCTCGAACCGATAATTAACCTACAGGGTCGGTGTAGTCAATATCCTCGATGTGTATATCAACTCGAATAACATCCATGCCGATCATTTCCTCTATGGCACGTACAACCTCAGTCTGAACCTTTCGGCTGACCTCGCGCACGTTGATATCCTGGGCCACGATCAGGAAAAGATCAACACCGACCTCACCATCTTCGATGTCGATTTGTACTCCTGCGCCCGATCCCCGACGAAAGAGTCGATTGACGCCGCTGCGAATGGGAGCCATCGCAACAACGCCAGGGACGCTTAGCGCGGTGAGACGAGCCAGGGTAAGAAGAACCCCGGGGGCCATCGTTGTTGTGCCGGGAGCTCGATCTTGTTTCTCTTCTGTTGTATCCATTTATAGACTCCTATTTACATCGCAAGTCCGCCATCAACGGTAAGTATATGACCCGTGATGTATGCTGCGTCATCGGAGGCGAGGAAAGCAGCGGCTTTTGCTATCTCTTCCGGCTGCCCGACTCGGCCGAGAGGAATTATATCCATCAGGCTCTTTTGAGCATCCTCGGGTACGGTCGACCAGATATCAGTCTGGATGGAACCGGGCGCAATTGCGTTGACCGTGATAGTTCTCGATGCGACTTCTCGCGCCAGTGCCCTCGTGAACCCAATTTGTCCTGCCTTGGAGGCGGAATAATTCGTTTGCCCGGGATTTCCCATGATCCCAGATACGGAGGCGATGTTAATTATCCGTCCGTACCTGCGGCGCAGCATATGGCGGATTGCTGCTTTGCAGCAGTTAAACGTCGATTTTAAATTGGTCTGGATCACATCGTCCCAATCGCTTTCGGACATCGTCATGATCAGACCATCGCGGGTGATGCCAGCGTTGTTCACGAGAATATGGAGGTCCCCATACTTCTCGATGGCGGTTTTAACCAGCCCGTCCGCCTGCTCGAAAACGCTGACGTCAGCCTGGTGGGCATAAGCTTCCCCGCCGCTTTCCGAGATTGTTTTTACGACTTCATCGGCGGCGGAAGCGTTTTGAATAAAGTTTACGACGACACGGGCGCCACGACTGCCAAACTCCAAGGCAATCGCCCGGCCTATGCCGCGAGAAGCCCCGGTTACAATCGCGACTTTTTCATCAAAATTCATTCAAGCCTCCCTTTTCCAGATATGCTCACGAGATTATACCTAGAAATGGACCGATGGATGTCTATAGGCAGAAAAGCGAGATTGTTGTTCTGAAGCTGGCGGGAGAGCTAGAACCGTAAGCGCCAGAGCTGACAGGATCAAATCCCGGGAACGCCGTATTCCCGGGCGAGTTGAATCAATAGCTCGGGATTATTCTGGAATCTTTCCGGATCTTCCTGATTATTTACGAGCTTCATCAACGTTTCGGTGAGGAGACGATTAGCTGGTGTAGGGCAACCCAGGCGTGAGCCGGCTTGTACAATCGCGCCATTTAATTGCGAGACCTCGGATTTGCCGCGGCCGATGTCGAAGTGGAGTGACGGTTTTTTATCCCCGCGCCCTTCACTGACGATCTTCCTGAGAAGAGGTCGAATGAGCCATCGGGGGAACAAGACCGCACGCGCGAGAAGTGATACGCGAACTCCAGGTAAATCCTGTGGGGAGTAGCCAATGACCCGCAGAACCCGGACTGTTTCTCTAATAGACTCAATTTCAATCGAGGCAATACTTGGGTGGGAATACACTTGCGATGGTG
>JAUWDI010000017.1 GCA_030608865.1 Anaerolineales bacterium
AATATTTGCGGTTAGTGATTGTATTGAAAATGAAGAAGTGCGGTAAACTCTGTCAATGCCATCCGCAGAACCCGGTTATTGCACGGGGTAACATTCTCGGAGAAAGGTGACCAACATGGTTCCCAAACGTGACACGGATCCAATTGAAGGGCGAATACGAGCCATGTGCGAGCGCGTCAATGGTATCCAGCAAGCGGATTTCTATTATTACAACATCCCTATCAGTGAGCTGGACGGTACGGCGACGGTGCTGGTTGATGGGCGTGTGATGAGTATGTTTGCTTCGTATAGTTATCTTGGACTTATTGGGCATCCCCGGATCGATGCAGCCGCTCGAAAGGCGATTGATGACTTTGGCACAGGAACCCATGGTGTAAGAACCCTGGCGGGCACATTGACCCTACATAATGAGTTAGAGGCGACCATAGCGGAATTCAAGGGCATGGAGGACGCGGTCACTTTCACGTCCGGCTATGTCACCAATCTAACGGCAATCTCATCGTTAGTGGGCAGGCACGATTGTGTATTCAGCGACAAATTAAACCATGCCAGCATCGTCGATGGATGTTTGATGTCAGGATCGAAGTTTATTCGTTTTCGTCATAATGACATGGATGACTTGGCGGCGCGGCTGAAAGATGCACCGTCCCAGGCTGCCAAGCTGGTGATCTGCGACGCGGTATTCAGCATGGATGGCGATATCATCGACTTACCAAGAGTAGTTGAGCTTTGCAAGGAAAACGAGGCGTGGCTGATGATCGATGAGGCGCATTCGCTTGGAGTGCTGGGTGAGACCGGCAGAGGGATTGAGGAGTATTTCAATCTGGAGGGGGCGATAGACATTAAGATGGGGACGTTAAGCAAAACTATTCCCAGTGTCGGCGGATACATCGCTGGAAGAGCTGACCTGATCAAGTTCCTGCGGCATCAATCACGAGCCTACATCTTCTCCGCGGCGTTGCCGCCGCCGCAGGCTGCGGCTGCGATGGAATCTTTCCGTGTCATTCTTGACGAACCGTGGCGGGTGAAACAGCTACGTGAAAACACAAACCTCTTCATCAACGGCCTCAAAGAACGGGGTTTTGATACGATGAAAACTGAGACCGCGATTGTGCCATTGTTATGTGGAACAGATGAGAAGGCATTTGAAATGACGCGTGAGTGCCATAAACGAGATTTGTTCGTCCTTCCTGTCATCTCGCCGGCCGTACCGGAGGGATTGGCACGCTTGCGCACGACTGTGACTGCCAACCATGAACCGGAGCAGATTGAGAGAGCCTTGGAAATATTCGAACAAGTGGGAAAAGAAGTTGGTGTTCTCTAATTAGCGGGGTGCATTTGCACGGATGTGGCCTTAAATTGGCGCCCTTTTTAACAGAGGTAGAGACGTTGCATGCAACGTCTCTACAGGCAGCGCCTCAGTTTTTGTAGTCTCGACGATGATTGTTCCACCTCAGGTATTTTACGTCGGTAGGTCCAGAACCAAAAAGTTGGATGTTCAAACCCGAGTTGGTTTAGAATTCCCCAGACATATCCATAAAGAAAGAGAATACATATGAACGAACCGACAGTGACTGCAGTTTGCCTTAGTTGTGATCGTAGTGAGTCAGAGATTCCTCTCTTGCAGTTGAGGTTTCAGGGTGCGCAATTATCGATTTGCTCCCAGTGCTTACCTGTATTAATCCATGAGCCGGAAAAACTGGTCGGTCGGATGAGTGGTGCGGAGAATATCGAACCAAGCCCTCACGATCATGGATAGAGATTGAGTTTGTAGCGGGAGGATGGAACTTTAACTTAAGGGTTATTTTAACGTTGGTAATAGATCTCTATTTACTTTTTGCTGCCGAGAGGCCGGCAAGCCATCCAGTAGAAAATGCTGCCTGTAAGTTGTAGCCCCCGGTATCTGCATCAAGGTCGAGTACTTCCCCGGCGAAATACAATCCATCAACGATGAGCGAGGCCATTGACCGGGGGTTGACTTCGCGCGTAGTCACACCGCCTGCCGTTACGATCGCTTGGGCAAATGACCGGTGTCCGCTGATTTCAAAACGAAAATCCTTAAGCCAGGTTCGTAAGCGTTTACGTTCGTCGGACGTAATCTGGTGTGCTCGTTTGTCCTGGGGGATGCCGGTTAGATCGATGCAGACTGGGATCAGTTTCCGGGGGAGCAGATCTTGAAGCAATGTTCGGTACTGCCGTTTGCCGTGTGTATCAAAATCCCGCATCAAGCGAGCGTCGAGTTTGGCATCATCCAGCGCAGGTTTGAGGTCGATGGAAAGCACAACCTCATGTTTAGCGCGTAAAGCGTCGACGACTTTCCGGCTCAGGGAAAGGATAATTGGCCCCGAAAGTCCATAGTGAGTGAATAACATCTCGCCGAAGGCTTCGGCTTGTCTATTTCCATCGACGATCAGGCGCGCGTTTACATTTCGTAAACTGAGACCCTGCAGCCGCGGGGCAATATTCCCCGATGTTTCAAGAGGGACTAATGCGGGCCGAATGGGAACAATGGTATGCCCAACGTCTTCAGCCAAGCGGTAGCCATCCCCCGTCGATCCGGTGCCGGGATAGGAAGCGCCTCCCGTGGCGATAATCACGCTCTTGGCTCGGTACTCGATCGAGGCTGACTGATTCTTGGATTTAGCTTTCGGGATGGACCCGGAAGGGTTAGCTACTTGTACCCCCACAACCCGTTCATGCTCAACCAGTAGTCTCTCCACCTTTGCTTGGGTTCGCAGCTTTGCGCCATTTTTTTGAACCCAATAGTTCAATGCATCGACGATGTCTTGCGCATCGTTGCTCACCGGATAGATGCGTTCTCCTCGCTCTAAGACAGTCTCGACACCCAGCTCATCGAAGAATTCGATCAACTCGTCAGTGAAGAAACGCGTAAAGGCAGAGCGCAAAAACCGGCCATCGGGACTGAAGTGTTCAATGAATTCTTCGAGCGGGGCCACATTGGTTAGGTTGCAGCGCCCTTTACCGGTTATGAGCAGCTTACGACCCGGGTGGCTCATCTTCTCAAGAAGAAGCGTTTCCGCCCCGGTAGCCGCAGCCTGCCCGGCGGCAATCAAGCCGGCAGGACCTCCCCCAATCACAATCACCTGGTTTTTACTCATCCGCTTTTCACACTCAGGAAATCGAAGTAAATCTGGAATTTGATTCTAAACCATATGACGGCGTGTGAGTGGGCAATCATGAAAACAAGTTTGTTTTTTCCAAAGGGGTTATGCGAAGATGATTGTTGTGATCGGTTATCATTCTGAACCGAAGAACATCGATCTTCCCTTGAGTGAGGGCTTGTCTTGAAGCAACGGAACCCTTCGGTATTGCGTGCAACAGGAAGATATCAATTAGGAACCTGTCATGCTGAACCCATTCGGCTTCGCTCAGGCTAAACTCCGTGAAGCATCTCGTTCTTCGACCCGGAATGTGCTACTTGATGTGAACGTTATTTTTCACTGCGTGTCTCAGAATGACATAATTATTTTCTGCAACAAGAGGTGAAGCTTGCCTAAACGTATCTGGAACCTGATTTCCCCACTAAAAGAAACCAGGTTTATCATCCTAAAATTCTGGAAACTGGTCGCCATCTCTATGCTCCTCGTCGCCTGTGCTGGGCCGGCGCCGCTGACAGAAACGATAGTCCAGGGCGGCGTTAGCGCAGCTACCTTACCGCCCGCGCGTCCATCAGAAACGCCAACTTCACCAGAGGTGGAAGCCAGCCCAACAACCGCTTCACTTGACACCCTTGAAGATATCCTCGCCTCGTACGGCCTGGAAAGATGGATCCCAGAGGGAGGAGATACAAGCCAGAATCCGATTACTCCGGATATCCTCTCGAATCCCGCAACGTATGGCGCTTTCCTCGATGAGTTAGATGATCGCCTTAAGGACGCGAAATTGGACGTGGAGAAAATCGCCTCTCAAGGCAATCATGCTCTAGTCGAAGTGCACTGGAATGGCGTTTCTTCCTATTCTGAGGGGACAGAGGTGGATATATTTTATCGTGGAGTGGATGATCCTGCTGCCAGCCTATGGATTAGTGATGAACAAGGTGGATTTTCGCTCTTTGAGGTGGATGATCTTGAGCCCTATATAGATTCGCTCCCGGCTGATGCACCCATCGAGTGGACAAACCCTGGTCGCTTTAGCTATTACGATGATCCGTGGGATAACCTGGCGAACGGATTACATATCATCGATGCCGAAGGACGAGCGATTGCTCTTTGGGATCGGGAGCGAAGCAGCATCGAATCCTGGATGAAGGTCAGTCCCCATAGATATAAGATTGTGAATGGCATGGACGTCGACTATTTTGGTTTCTCTGAGGACCAACTCGATGTCATTTGGGAGGCGTTAGCCTGGATCAATCTTGACGAAGGCAATGTTAAAGAATTATTCGAGGTGGTTGTGTCAGTTCGCACCACAGATTTACCGGCGTGGATCGCCGGGGTTGCCGGCAGGGGCGATGTTCGTATAGATCCTACAATGTTTACATTTCTACGAGATAACGTTGATTCGCCTCGCCAGGCCGATGTGCTCTGGATTGCAGCGATTCTTGTTCATGAGGCTGTCCATATCAATCAGCCCGGGGAGTGCAGTCCACAATATGCGGCTACCCAAGGAATGAGCTTTGAGGAATATGGGTTATTCGTCGAAACCGGACCGGGGCAGGCATATGAGCAAGAGGTAAGGTTTATTGAGAGAACCTTAGCGCTGAAGGATTCTGAGGGGAATAGGATGGTCAGGGAATCGCAGGTGCGAGAAATCATCCGCCAGGTCAATGAATATTACGAGAGTACTCTTGGAAGAGCTTTTTTTGATGATGGAGTTCCTGTTCCTACCTGCGCAGGCCCGTAGATATCGTTGGTCAGGAAATGTAAATCAATGAGCTACATGATCGCTCAACCGCCCGATTTGCCCCTACCAGAATACTCATATCGGATGTTCCAACACCAACTTTCTTAGTGGCAGTCTTTTTTTCTCCCGCGACGTCTCGCAACCTCATGTTCTAACTGTAAGGCAGTATCAATATCGTTTTTCCATCTAACTCTGTACAATCAAAGCATGCGAAAAACGCCTGTGCTTTGTCCAGACGATGATGCTATTTCCATCGGACGAGTATTCGCTACACCATTGAGAGTCAAAGGGTTTACATGGGTTCCCCTCACACAGTGTGTTGTATGGGGGATCATGTCATGGGTTGCTGGAAGAACACAGTCTGATCGTAGCTTAAGCGAGAGGATGCGCATCGCGACTTACACGATGCCAGTAGTCCTTGGGTCCGAGTGGGGTCACAATTTGGCGCATGCGGCAGCTGCGAACTGGATCGGAAAGCCGATGGATGCCATACGCATAACCTGGGGAATGCCCTTGTGTGTGTATTACGATATCAATGACGACTCGGTCACGCCGAAGCAGCATATCCTCCGAGCCTTGGGTGGGCCCCTTTTTAGTTTTATTCTTCTTGGGATATCGAGTGCTGTCCGGTGCATCACACCTAAGGAATCCTTGTTTCGAGAAGTTACTGATGTCTCCTGCGCAACGAACGCATTTCTCAGCACGGTCTCCTTGCTTCCTATCCCCGGAATAGATGGCGGTCCGATACTCAAGTGGTCATTAGTAGAGAGGGGACGCACAGCAGAGGAAGCAGATCAACTGATTCGTAAGGTCGATGGCGGTCTTGGAATCGCCCTTTCGTTTTTAAGTGCAGCGGCGATTAGCAGGGGAAAACGGATGATCGGTTTATTGTCCGCTCTGCTGGCTGTGATGTCCTTTGGGGTAGCGTTCGGGTGGATCAGGGAGCAGGATTAGAAATCGGACGAAGGTGACTAAACTTTTCTGGAAAGCGATTGCGAGATTCTCGCAACCGTTTCTTGGGTATTCGCGACCATTTCCGCTGTGTACACTTAAGGATATTTCTTCTCTCAAGATTGCCCATGGTGCAGCTACGTTCAGCCTGTTCTCAGCTATTTTGATTTCCCCGCCTTGGTATGAAAAAAAATCCAAACTGCAAGGTTTGGGATAGCTATCTCAGTGTAAGCTGATTTCCCGAGGTCCATCCGCTCGCTGGTCGCTCTACGATGTCTATCCTAATTACTATGATCGAGAGGTTTGGAAACAACTCCTGCGACGTGCTATGCTAAAGGCACGCCAATAATGAAATATATTCGAAATTCTAGCTAAGCAGAACGAGCATCCCCCGCGTTTATGCAGGTCAAGAGTGAAGAGCTCTGGATTGCGTTGTCTGTATGAGGTCAAAATCAGGCCGAAACGCTGACAGAAGTGTTCGAGCGAGGGTGCGAGGACGAGAGTTGAAGCGGGGGCACATATACTGATCAGTTTCTCTTGGTTGATCTTTTTCAGTGGAAGTAGAGGGTGAATAATGAAAACTTACGCCAACGTTATGGAATTAATTGGAAAAACTCCGCTGCTCAGGCTTGAACGTCTGGCGAAGAACGACCGTGTTTATGCCAAATGTGAGTTTATGAACCCTCTCAGTTTAAAGGACCGCGCGGTATTGCAGATTATTGAGGACGCTGAAGCTGATGGGCGATTAGAACCGGGAAGCACGTTAATCGAAGCGACGAGCGGCAATACAGGAATGGCCGTGGCATTCCTTGCGGCCATCAAAGGTTATAAAGCCATCCTGGTGATGTCGGAGATCCAGAGTCTGGAGCGAAGGAATATTCTCACAGCGTTTGGAGCTGAGTTGATCCTGACTCCTGCATCTGAAGGTACCGGAGGAGCACGGAAGAAACTCAAAGAGATCGTTGCCAGTCATCCTGAATACTTTTACGTCGGGCAGCATGTCAATCCTTCCAACCCCAAAGCACATTACCAAACAACGGGTCCAGAAATTTGGGCGGACACGGATGGACAGGTCGAAATTCTTGTTGCCGGTCTGGGGACAGGTGGGACGATTTGCGGTGCGGGGCGATACTTAAAGGAGAAAAACCCCGAGATCCAATTGGTTGCGGTAGAACCCGAGGAATCACCCTATATTTCCCAGGGTGTTTTCAAGCCGCACCGCATGATGGGGACAGCACCGGGTTTTGTGCCCGAAACGCTGGACCGAGAGATCATTGATGAAATCTTTTTAGTGAGCGAAGATGATGCATTTGCCATGTGCCGAAAAATTGCTGCTGAAGAAGGGCTCCTGGTGGGGATCTCATCGGGAGCGGCGGCGCATGCTGCATTAACGATCGCCGAGCGACCAGAGAATTCCAAGAAAATTATCGTAGCGATTTTCGCGGACACAGGACAAAGATATCTGAGCGTGGATGGTTTATTCGAGTAATGCGGTGCGGGTTTATGGTTTCCTCCAGAACCGGATAAATCGAGTCCATTTGTTATACTTTTCCGGTTGAAGCGAGCCATGATCCTATGTGTGTCGTCTTGTTGCGATCGGAGTTTATTTTCAAACGCTTTCGATCGATGGATATTGGCGTCTTGGAAAGATATCGTGGGAGGTGAAGGGCGCCCCTTCTATTACAATATATCTTAAAGAGATTATCAATGACTATAAAGGCACTGATTTTTGACTTCGATGGGTTGATTCTGGATACCGAGACGACTCTTCTGCATTCGTGGGAGGAGATCTATGCTGAATATGGCATCTCTGTTTCTCTCCCTGAATGGGCGAGCCTGCTTGGAAGTTCAACGGACCCTGCAGAGGCGTACGAGATTATCGAGAAGCACATCGGTGAGCCCGTTGATCGCGAGTCGATCCGTGCCCGCCGTGCTCAACGCGAATTGGAGCTTCTAAACCCAGAAGAGGTCATGCCCGGAGTCCTTGACCTCATCGCCGAGGCAAAAGAGCAAAACTTGCATCTTGGTGTCGCCTCAAGCTCAGACAGGAAGTGGGTCCTTGGGCATCTCACTAGATTGGGTTTGCACACCCATTTCGAAAGTATTCGCTGCGCCGACGATGTATCAAATACCAAGCCATCTCCTGATCTATACCTGGCTGTGCTCAGGGACATGGGTCTCCAGCCCCATCAAGCGATTGCTTTTGAGGATTCATTGCATGGTGTAGAGGCTGTCAAGCGAGCCGGTATTTTCTGTGTGGCTGTTCCCAACGCCGTAACGCGACATTTGCCGATGCCGAAAGCCGATCTGACGGTGAACTCATTATCGGATATGGATCTCGAGGAGTACATTAAGCAAACGCAAAGAGAGCCGCAGTAAATAATTGCAGGGAGTTGAAGATGATCAAAGAATTTAAAGAGTTTTCGATGCGTGGAAATGTGCTCGACATGGCGGTAGGCCTCATTCTTGGGGCTTCCTTCGGGTCTATTATTAGCTCCCTTGTTGATGATGTCATCATGCCCCCGATCGGTCTCCTTCTAGGAAATGTCGACTTCTCAAATCTATTCATCGTCCTACGCGAGGGCGATGTTCCCGGTCCCTATCTCTCGATCGCAGAAGCGCAGTTAGCAGGAGCCGTTACACTTAACTATGGGCTTTTTATTAACACAATCATCACTTTCTTAATCGTTGCATTTGCTGTTTTTCTTCTCATCCGAAGTGTAAACAGAATCCAAAGAGCTGATGAAGAACCTGCATCTGAGCCCACGACCAAGGTGTGCCCATTCTGTTTCATGGATATACCGATTGATGCAATCCGCTGTCCGCAATGCACATCGGATCTTGATCTTGCTTCCGAATAGCGTTGGCGAGTAGGTAATAATTTCCAAATAGGAGAGAGCGATGGAAAAACAATCGGAAGGAATAAAGGGGATTGGTTGGAGGATGGTGGTCCGGTTCCTAATCTATGTTGTTCTTTTACCGTTTGTTTTGTTCATCGCTGCGGGCCGTTTTGATTGGACTATGGCCTGGATTTATATTGGGATCCATATCGCTTTCACGCTTATCAGTAGGCTCATCGTTTTCCGTGTGAGTCCGGAAACACTCGTCGAGCGTGGCCGAGCTATGCAAGCTGAGGATGTGGCTGCGGGCGACCGCTTCATGGTTGTGATCGTTGGTTTGTTCGGCCCATTGGCTATCTGGACGATCGCTGGCCTCGATGACCGCTTTGGCTGGTCACCAGATCTGTCTTTCCTGACCCTAGGGATTGCAACGCTAGGTGTCGTGCTTGGCTATTTTCTTGGGACATGGGCAATGGTTACCAATGCGTTTTTCTCATCCGTTGCCCGAATCCAGGAGGATCGTGATCAATCGGTCATTACGGGTGGTCCTTATCGCATTGTTCGGCACCCGGCGTATGCGGGAGGGGTCGTTAGTTCCATTGCTATGCCCTTGATGCTCGGCTCATTTTGGGCGCTCATCCCGGCGGGAATCGGGCTGATATTTCTGGTCATTCGCACGAAGAACGAGGACAAAATGCTGATGGAAGAACTCCCGGGATATAAGGACTACGCGCTGCAAACACGGTACCGTCTTGTGCCTGGCATCTGGTAGGCGTGAAAGCAGAAATTTACCCTGACTGAGAATGTCGTAACAACAGGCGGATGATTTGTCTGTGAGGTAAATCCATTGAAGGAAAAATTTCAAAAGCGAACCTACCAAGGCCTGGGTGAAGTCTGGGAAGACTTTCGCACCATCATCAAGCATCGGCCCATCATAAGAAGGGCGATGAGGGAGCTGCTCTCGCCTGCCTTCCGTGAACGGCTGATGCTCGTTGTTACAGAAGTGAATGGGTGCAGATATTGCCGGACATTCCACGCGAAAGAGGCGCTTCAGGTTGGGATTACAGATGCCGAACTCGCAGTGTTACTGGCTGGTCAGATACCCACAGATGCTCCCGAAGAAGAGATACCGGCTATGATCTATGCTCGCTACTGGGCTGAGAGTGATGCGCAGCCTGCCCCTGAAAATGTTCAAGAACTCATAGAGGCCTATGGTCAGGAGAAGGCGGCAGCCATCCATGTTGTTCTGCGCATGATCCGCATGGGGAACCTCATGGGTAACACGGCCGATTACATACTCTACCGCTTGACGTTCGGTAGGGCTGGTGTGTAAAGGGAAAGATGTGAACGATGACTGAAAGCCCGGCAGTAAGGGATTACTGGCGCTCCTATCTTGATTCTCGAAAACCTGAGCTTTCAACACAGGGTTTGGAGTACGAAGCCTGGGCATTCGGGAACACAGCTGAAATGGCTGATGACTTAGGGGGTCTGGTCAAGAGGGGGGTGAAGATTGCGACGGCTTCACTTGCCTGGGCTTACCAAGCGGATGGGGAACCGTATCCCGAGGTCGGCGATATGAGCATCATTCTGGATGGCCGGGGTGATCCAATGTGCATCATTGAAACGACGGATGTTGAAATCATTGCATTTAATGACGTAGGTGAAAGACACGCCTATGAGGAGGGCGAAGGGGATCGCAGCCTAGATTATTGGCGAGAGGTCCATTGGGCTTTCTTTGCCGAGGAGTGTAAAACCATAGACAGAGAACCCACGGAGGATATGCCCGTAGTTTGCGAACGGTTCCGGCTGATCTACTCGTGATGAGTGGTGTGAAACCACGTTTCGCACTGAATTTTAGTGAAACGATCCAGGTCCCCTGACGGTAACTATTGTCTAGGCATTATGTTAGAAGCGAGGAATTGAGATGAGAGTTGCACCGATTCTAATCATAATCGCATCATCTCTGTTCTTGGTTAATTGTGCTCGATCACCTGAGGCTCTAACGCAAAGGAGAATAGCAGGGGTAGAAAAAGGTTTGCTGAGTGACTATTCAGATCCACCTTGGATGAGGATGGATCTTTCAGAGCGGATGCAGCACTACCGTGTCCCTGGCGTCAGTATCGCAGTTATCGATGAATTTCAGATTGAATGGATTAAAGGGTACGGGGT
>JAUWDI010000019.1 GCA_030608865.1 Anaerolineales bacterium
GAGAAGATCACAGAAATGGATGATGTCGTCCGCAAATTTTCAGAAGAAACTCTTACAACCGAAGGTGCAGATTGAATGAGCGCTATTAAGCAGCTGATCCTCTCGAAGGAACAGTCAAACCTATGACGGTTGACCAGAGACCGATTGAAATCGATGATGCTCTGTGGGAAGAGCTGATCGAGATCACGGATGGCAAAGCCGCCCCATGTTTTCAGTGTGGGGTTTGCACAGCGGCCTGTCCCTGGGGATTAGTCCGTGACGATCCTTTGTCGGTGCGATCCATTATGCGCGGAGCGCAGCTGGGGTTATTGGAAGCCCAGGAAGCGATCTGGCTCTGCACCGCTTGCGGGCAGTGTGAAATCTATTGCCCGAGGGAAGTACCAATCGTGGAAGTCTTTCAGAGTCTTCGACAACTTCTATGGGAGAGGCGCAAGACCCCTGTCGGATTAACGCCAGTTCTTTGGTCAGTTTATTGGAATAACAATCCGCTGGCACAACCACCTTCACAGCGGATGAGTTGGGCAGAGGGCCTCAAGCTCCAGACATATGACCCTTCCAGACATGAGATCTTGATGTATTTCGGTTGTACGGCTTCCTATGATAGCAGGGCGCAATCTGTTGCCCGAGCGATTGTGCAGCTGCTAAGAGCTGCAGATGTGAGTTTCGGTACTTTGGGAGAGGAAGAGCCATGCTGCGGGGAAGCCGTTCTTCGGCTTGGGCACTCCCCGTATTTCCAAGATGTGGCTCAGCATGCCATAGACATCTTCGAAAAAAATGGTGTAAGCAAGTTGGTCACAGTTTCCCCACATTGTTACGATGTGTTCAAGAATCACTATCCACGTGTAAACGAATCTTTTAAGCCGCTTCACTACACCGAATACATCGCTGACCTGATTGAAGGAAATCGTCTCACATTCGAGGGGAGCCTGTCATCGAAAATTACTTATCACGATCCGTGTCTGCTTGGACGGGTGAATGAGAATACTCATTCACCAAGAGCGATTTTGGAAACTATACAAGATGCGCGTGTAATTGAGATGCCACACTTCGGACCCGATACGCTCTGCTGTGGTGGTGGAGGCGGGCGTATGTGGATGGAGACACCACCTGGAGAGCGCTTCTCCGATTTACGCATCCAGGAGGCACTTGACGTTGATGCTGATATCATGGCGACAGCATGTCCTCTATGCATATCCTGCTTGGAAGATTCCATCGGGAGTATGGGGGTCACGACGCTTAAAGTGCATGACATTGCGGAGATAGCGCAAATGGCTTTGGATAAAGTATCTAAGAATGATGCGGTGGAGGAGTAGGATCAGTGGTTGCCTCTCTCTACGCTCCGTCTGACGCAAATAACGCTCTGTGGGTTTTCTTGGAGATCGATGGCGATGATTTCGCAAGCGTTTCCATTGAGCTTCTATCGAAAGGACGAGATCTAGCGGACCGAGCGGGTTGGACACTCTGTGGTTTGCTGGTGGGGAGCGAAGTTTCGGATCGGGTAAATCAAGCCTACTCATATGGCGCTGATGAGGTTTGGCTTCTTGATCATCCGTTGCTAAAGGAATTCGATGTCTGTGGTTATTCCCATGCAACGATGCAGGCGATTAAAGAGGGGAAACCCAGTGTATTCTTGCTTGGCGCTACTCCGAATGGGCGTGATCTTGCCGGACGGCTTGCAGTACGGCTGAGGACAGGATTGAATGCGGACTGCACGGATCTTATTTTAGACGAGGATCGTGGAGTGCTCATCAGCGAGGTGACAGGTTTCGGCGGCGGCGTGATCGCACTTCTTGAATCGGCAGAGCATTGTCCGCAGATGTCCACTGTTCGTCCGGGGGTATTTGTGGCTAACAAACCCGATCCCAGCAGACAAGGGGATCTGGTAGAGATTAAGGTGAAGCTCAAGAAAGCTAACATCCGCTCACGTATTGTCGAGCGGCACGTGGGCGAAGGGGTTGATCTCACACAAGCGCCGGTGCTGATCTGCGGTGGGCGAGGAATCGATGGCGATTTTGAAAGTTTGCGTGAACTGGCGGCGTTAGTGGACGGCGAAGTCGGTGCAACAAGACCGCCAGTTGATGAAGGGCATATTGAGCGGGAGAGGCAGGTAGGTCAAACAGGCGTCGTTTGTCGACCGAAAGTAGCGCTTAATTTTGGCATCAGCGGGGCATTTCATTTCATCGTTGGGATACAAGATGCTGAGACGATTATCGCTATTAATTCGGATCCGGAAGCCCCAATCTTCAACCATGCTGACTACTGTATTGTCGAAAATACGCATAAAATCCTGCCTGCACTAATAGAAATGTTAAAGCGTGAACGTGAGTCAGTCCATGCGTGATCTCGAGATCATTGTGTGTATGAAGGTCGTGCCGAAATCGGAAGAGATTCGAGTTGACACGGAAACGCTACTCTTGGAGCGCACTGGTGTCCGTTCGGAGATCAACCCTCCGGATATGAATGCGCTTGAGATGGCACTGGCATTGAAGGATGATCAACCTGCGCGCATAAGCATCCTCTCGATGGGACCGCCATTCTTCGAACCTATTCTGCGTGTAGGTTTGGCGATGGGAGCAGAGCGATTCTTCTTGATGAGCGATCGCGAGTTTGCCGGAGCAGATACATTAGCCACAACGTACACGCTTGCTAAAGGGATCGGAAAAATCGGCAAATTTGATCTCATTCTATGCGGAGAGGAATCGGCGGATGGAGCTACCGGGCAAGTCCCTCCCGGGCTGGCGGAATGGTTGGATCTGCCTCAGGTCACTCTGGCTACTGAATTATCTGTTGACCAGAAGAAGCGAATCGCGCGAGTAAGACGTGAAATTAAAAGCGGGTATGAAATCCAAGAAGTGAAACTCCCCACGGTGATCTCTGTGAAGACTGCTTCGAACGAGCCAAGATTTATGGATTTCCATCGTAAGTCCTGGGCGTTTGAGGAAGTTGATGTCGCGATCTGGGGTCGTGATGACTTAGATGTTGAGGATGGATATATCGGGTTGACGGGTTCGCCAACGGTTGTAGCGGGTTTACGCGAGGCAGAGGTTCGCGAACGCCGTAAGGAATTCCTGCGGGGATCGCCCGAAGATGTTGCCAGGGAACTGGCGAAGCGTTTGCAGGGGATTCTTACCTGACGATATTTTGAACAACGTATAGACGTTGCATGCAACGTCTATACGTGCTACGCCTCCACGATGACGATTATTAAATCACTCTTCAGAGAAGATGCTACTGATTCAGCGGAAATATTTATCAAATTCCCATTTCTGCGGATTGTTTTATATGTACGTGCGAATACGGGATAGAGCATCCTCATTCCTGATGATGTGGTCAAAGAAACGGGGCTGCCAGGCGAACGCAGCTATTCCTGCGCGGCGGATACGTTTCGTTGATATTGATTTAAATTGATTGATGATTGCCCCCAATGTGCCGGGCTTCCATTTGGAAATTGTAGAGACGCCCCGGCGGGGCGTCTCTACGTTGATTGCCCGTTCCACAATCACAAGAATTCCATGAAGATGATTAGGCATGATAACCCATTCGTCCAGCATGATATTCGATCTAATAATTGAAGTTTTCAACCACTCTTCAGAGACAATCCTACCGACTTCAGACAGATTCATTTCCCCATCAACGACATCGCCAAAGAACTTTTCTTTATTTTTCGTACACACCGTCACGAAATACCAACCTGGTGAGGTGTAATCCCAGGATCCAAGTCGCGCAGACTCGATTCTATACTTGCTCTTGAATTTCATTTTCTATCCCCCTAACGCAACTCCGATTTGTGGGCCTACTCTATCGTGTGGAGCAGGGTGAAATTCGGAGGTCCCATCTCGCCGATCGGTAGGCTGGCGACGAGCACAATTTGCTGACCATGGCTTACGATGCCGCCTGCCAGGCATGCATTGCGAACTCCAGCGATCATCTCCTCAACTGAATTCGCCTTTTTAACCAGGTGAGGGATAACACCCCAGGCTAGCGAGAGTTGATGGAAGGTTTTCGCCTCTGGAGTGAATGCTACGATCGGGACTCTTGGGCGAGTGTAGGACATCAGACGGGCTGTCCGGCCAGAACGCGTAAAAACCGCAATGGCAGCGACATCGCGATCACGGGCCAGGGATTTTGCGGCCTGTGTCGTGGCGACGGCATCATCATCCGTGATCAAAACCTCATCCGCGAGTACACAACTCCATTGCGGGGCGTGATTTTCTGCGTCGCGGATGATCCTGTCCATAGTTTCAACGGCTTCGATAGGGTATTCGCCGATAGCTGTTTCACCGGAAAGCATCAAAATATCACTTCCATCAAACACGGCATTCGCTACATCCGACGCTTCCGCTCGCGATGGCCGCGGGTTTTCGATCATCGAATCCAACATTTGTGTGGCTGTAATCACGAATCGTTGTGCTGCATTCGCGTGTTGGATGATGTGTTTCTGTATGGATGGCACACGCTCCGGTGCGACTTCCACGCCCAGGTCACCACGTGCGACCATCACACCATCACAGACGGTGAGGATCTGCTCAAGATTATCGATAGCTTCTGGTTTCTCCAGTTTGGCGATTATTAATGGAGTAACGCCATCATGAGCCGAG
This sequence comes from Anaerolineales bacterium, assembly GCA_030608865.1. Next base: position 4,599 of record JAUWDI010000019.1, read on the forward strand.
GATGAGATAGCCTCTCGGAGGCTTACGATATCCTCAGCACGGCGAACAAATGAAAGCGCAATTGCATCAACATCATGAGCGAGTCCAAACTCGATATCCTGAAGATCTTTCTTTGTGAGGGAGGGTGCGGACAAGTTAACACCGGGGAGGTTGATCCCTTTTTTGCTTCCGAGCTTACCACCGTAGATAACTTTCGTCGCAACATCTTTCGCATCGATCGAGGTTACACGCAGCTCGATGCGGCCGTCATCCAGCAGGATCCGGTCGCCTTCATTTACGTCTTGCGAAAAGGAATCGTACTTGACTTGGACCGTGTCCTTTGTGCTAATGACATCGCGTGTCGTAAGTGTGATCTGCTCACCGGGAGAAAGGATGATCACCTCGCCATCCTCGAGCATGCCAGTGCGTAGCTTTGGGCCCTGCAAGTCCTGTAGGATTGAAAGCGATCTCTTTTCTTCCTTTGCGAGTGAGCGAACCTCCTTAATAGCTTTCGCATGGTCATCGTAGTTACCATGTGAGAAGTTCATGCGGATTACATCCACACCTGCTTGAAGAAGACGTTTGAGCTGGGCTCGACTGCTCGATGCAGGTCCAACTGTGGCGATGATCTTTGCGTTGCGGGTCATAGGTAATTCAATTCGCTGGCTTCCCGTTCCAGCGCTTCACGAAAATCTGGGTGAGCGATTTCGATGAGCGCTCGTGCCCGTTGTTTGATCGTTTTGGCGTAAAGGTTTGCAACGCCGTATTCTGTGACGACGTAATGAACGTGGTTGCGTGTAGTCACAACGCCTGAGCCTTGTTTGAGCATGGAGACAATGCGGCTGATCGGGTCACCACCGCCTGGTGTGGCTGTTGAGGGGAGGGCGATGATGGGTTTTCCACCTTTACTGCGCGAGGCTCCATAGACAAAATCCAATTGACCGCCAACACCGGAGTAGAGCTTGGGGCCGATGCTATCAGCAACGACTTGACCCGTGAGGTCGACCTCGATCGCGGAGTTGATGGAGACCATTTTCTCATTTTTTGCGATGACAAATGGGTCGTTTACATATTCCGTAGGGTGGAGTTCGATAATGGGGTTATCATCGACGAAGTCATACAGCTTTTTAGAGCCGAGGATAAATCCGGCGATGATTTTACCCGGGTGCAAGGTTTTCTTCTCGTTCGTGAGAACCCCGGATTCGATTAACTTGATAACACCATCTGAGAAGAGTTCGGTGTGGACGCCCAGATCCTTTTTGTCATCCAGGTAGTTCAAGACTGCATCTGGAACAGCGCCAATGCCCATCTGCATTGTCGATCCGTCTTCGATCATGTCAGCAATAGTGCGGCCAATTTTCATACTCAAATCCGTGGCTTTACCCATCGAGAGCTCAGCCAGCGGATAATTTACAGATACGGCATAATCGATTTTCGAGTAGTGGATGAAAGAATCGCCAAGCGTTCGCGGCATCTGCTCATTGATTTCAGCGATAACTACACTCGCTCCCTGTGCTGCGCTTTTAACTAAACCAGCTTCGATGCCCAAACTACAAAAGCCATGTTCGTCGGGAGGGCTGACTTGAAGAAGGATGGCGTCCAGTGGAAGATGGCCATCACGGAAGAGAAGCGGAACTTCTGACAAGAATGTTGGCGTGAAATCCGCCCGCCCTTCGTGAACAGCCTTTCTGATGTTGTGGCTGATGAACAGGGTGTTCACCCGGATGTGACCTTCCATCTCAGGATCGACATGCGGCGCTGGTCCAATGGTCAATACTTGGACGATTTCCACGTTTTCTAATTTCTTTGCTCGGTTTACAAGCGCGGCAAGGAGTTTTTGGGGTACGGAGCAGTTCCCCGTTAAGAAGACGCGCCAATTAGATTCGATTGTTTTAACCGCGTCATCAGCAGTCATCAAGCGTGTTTCATACTTTTTCAGCCAAGTCATTTGCTTTGTTCCCCCACGCCACCCAGGCGACTCAAATGGACTACTTCGCCAGCCCTTGTGTTCAGCCCACGATGCAGTGCAGGCATATCAGCAAGCGCTCCATTGATACCTTTCAGTGCGATCGCCTCGAGGTAGGGATATGCACCAAGGAATAACGCATGTGAAGCGGTGCGACCCAACACGCCCGACATATTTGGAACGCAGTAATGGATGATTCGTTCCTCCTCGTAAATTGGGCTCCCGTGATTCGTCGGGCGTGAAGTCTCCACACATCCGCCCTGGTCTATGCTCATATCGATGATCAGCGCCCGTGGCTTCATCGATTGAACAGTCTCTCTAGTAACCACCGAAGGTGCTCTTGAGCCGGGAACATGCACCGCACCGATGAGAACATCGGCGAATAAACAAGCACGCTTTACATTGTGTGGCGTAGAGAGCATGGTAACGATGGGATAAGGAAGGCGTTCCTGTATTTCACGGAGACATTGGAGATCGGTGTCGAGTAAGGTGACATGTGCGCCGATTCGAGTGAAAGTGTCTGCTGCTGTACTACCAACAATACCACCGCCGATAATCACAACTTCAGCGGGAGGGACTCCCGCAGCGCCACCTAGCAGGATCCCCCGACCCCCATGATCGTTCTGCATAAAGCGCGCTGCGACTTGAACTGCCATGCGGCCTCCGATTTGACTCAGAGGGGCCATGATCGGCTTGTATTCGTCATCCTCTTCAACTTGTTCGTAAGCTATAGACGTTATCTTTTTTTCCAGAAGCGATTCGATTTTATCCTGTCGTGATGCGGCAAGGTGCAGGAAGCCGGTGATACATATTTCGGGACGCATCATATCGATCTCGTCTCGCAAGGGACGTGCGAACTTCATAATGAGGTCCGGGCGGCCGAATATCTCATCCTGGTTGTAGACGATTTGGCCACCGGCTGCTGAATAATCGTCGTCTGTAAAACCTGCGCCTTCTCCAGCTTCAGTCTCAACATAAACAGTGTGACCATGTTTCGTGAACAGGTTAACACCTGCAGGGGGGAGACCAACGCGGAACTCAAAGGGTCTTCGTTCTTTTGGCACACCGATATGCATGGTTCACTCTCCAGGGGGAATTCTTCTCAAAGTAAGCGCGTATGAAATCCAAAATCGTGCGATTGAATTATCTAAAATCCCGTAGCGATGGCAACTTCCTTGGCTTCTTTTAGGGTTGTTTGCGGTAAATTGTATCCTTCGGAGGAGTATAGCATAGGACGAACTGCGAGTTTAGCCTATGAGGGAAAATCTGGATCCATTTACTGATCTGAATTGGAGGCGCCAATATTGTCTAAGTGCGATTGTCTGCGAGGCATGGGGGGGCGTAACCAGTACAACCAGCCACCAGTTCGCCTTGAGGGGGGGGCTAATCGGTCAAACGCCGCGAGCAGGAGGGCGATGATGAGAATTGCAGCTCCGATCCACTGCACAGGTGTCAGGGTTTCGTTTAAGATGACATACGCCAGCGAGACTGTGACGAGAAGTTCAGCGAGCCCGAAGAGAGATGTCTGGATTCCACCGATTAATTGTACACCTGCAAAAAGCGTGAGGCGTGACAAGAAGGTCACAACGGTTAAGCAGATTATGGGCAGGATTGCGGCTTCAGGAATGCTGGAGTAAGGCCTCGAGAAGATGAGGAAAGCGGGGACAGTAACAACGGTCATTGCCAGAAGCGTATAAAGTGTCACCGTTGGCGCTGGAACCTCAAAAAGGACACGTTGGTTTATGGGGATGTGGATTGCGTATAGACATGAGGCGCACAGCATTAGGATCACACCCCGTATGTCAACGGCGCCGTCGCCTGCCAGTGTGAGAAGGTACACTCCCGGGATGCTGAGCAGGAGGCGGAGGATTGTGAGATTTGTGGGCCGGCTTCCATCAAGGTAAAACAATCCAGCAACGAAGATTGGATAGAGCGTAAACAGAAATTGACCCAGGCTAGCGTCTAATCTGGCCAGGGAAGCAAAATAAAATAGGGACCCCAGACCATTCAAGGCACCAGCGATCGCGCAGCCCAGAAGGCCGAGGGGGAAGATGTAAAGATACTCTCGCTTAAAAATGAGGATAACGATGAACAATAACAAGGCTGCGCCAGCGGTTCTTGCTGCAACGACTGCTGTCGGGTGAAGACCTGCCAGGATAGCTTGCTTGCCGAAAATGGGGGACGTGCCAAGGAGAATGGCGGAAATGACTGCAAAATAAATGCCAGCGTTCTTCTTGGTTGCTCTTCGATCCAAGGTTAGCGCTCCTGACGTAGTGCTTCCTCGATCTCTTCGATGAGTTCTTCAACGAAGAAATCTCCTTTGGTCATCAGCTGTTCGATATGACCATCAAGGCGCTTCCACTCGACTGATGTGAGTTCTTTTGCAGTAACCACGATAATTGGAATATCTTGTGTGGGCATCTGTGCCTGTAGCAGATCGAGAAGTGCAAAGCCATCCATCTCCGGCATCATGAGATCCAGGATGATTAAATCTGGAACGGATTGTTTTACAAGTTGCAGCGCGATTGGCCCAGAATCTGCCTCGGTTACCAAGAAGGTCCCTTGCGCTTCCAGGAGCCGGCGGATTAAACGACGAGCATCTACCTGGTCATCGATAACAAGCACATTTCGCATTTGTGTTTGATCAATCTGGGTTAGCGCAGCAACAATGCCCTCTCTTGGATGAGCGGGAAACGCAAAATCATCAACGGAAATATCCTTCGACCAAGCGGGACCCAGTAGCCGGCTCTCGACTGGCATCGTGTGGCCGGAACAATTAATAACAACTACATCATCAGGGTGTATGACTCCTTGCCGCACAAGTTTGATCAAGCCTGCAAAAGCTACGGCTGCTGCGGGCTCAATCGATAACCCCTCCACCTTGGCAACAAGGCCCAGCGCGCGGAAGGCATCCTCATCAGAGACGCTATCGATCGTCCCCCCGCCTGTTTCAAGCATCCTCTGGCGAAGCAGTGTGTAGGCTCTACCGGGATCGCCTGTTGTGAGTGTGGTGATGTGGGTTTTCGGAGACAGTACCGGGACAACGACGTCAAGATCTGTTTCCCATGCCTTCGCCATGGGCGCGCAGCCAGCACTCTGGATGCATGCCAGGGCAGGGATTTTGTCGACAAGCCCCAAAGCATGCATCTCCTGAAAACCCTTTACAACTCCAAGAGGACCAATTGCGCCGCTGACGGCTTGGATATACCAATCTGGAGAGCTCCAAGTGCTTGGTTTCTTTGGCTGAGCGTTGCTCGGCAGCTGCAATTTGGCCAGCTGCTCAGCGATCTCGAAAGCGATTGTCTTCATTGATTCCAACGCGGTAATGCTGCGTACTCCGCGATCCAAAAATAGGCCTCGCTCCAATGAGAATTGAGCGGCCAATTTCTTCGCCTGATCATAGGTCCCCGTCACTTTTATGACCTGCGAGCCGTAGATCGCCACCTCGTGCATTTTATCGGGGGGAACCAGGCTGGTAATAAATGCCCACAGCTTCAAACCCGCACGTGCAAATGCGGCCGAAAAGGCGATAGCTACATTTCCTGTTGAGCAGATAACTGCCTCGTTAATGTTATGTTCCAGCAAAGCTGCAACCGTTACCGCGGCTTGCCGGTCTTTGAAAGAGCCCGTTGGGTTCTGGCGTTCATCTTTGATGAAAAGATTGGGGAGGCCGAGCAGCATCCCAAGTTGGTGAGCTGGGAAGAGTGGCGTCCAACCCTCTCCGATCGATGGATATAGGGATGGCTTATGCAAAGGGAGAAGCTCGCTGTATCTCCACAAGCTATCGGGGCGATCCGAAATAGTTGAGTCCAGGAATTTGACGGCGTCAAGATCATAGCAAGCTTCCATCCACTCACT
>JAUWDI010000079.1 GCA_030608865.1 Anaerolineales bacterium
CCTTGGACTGCTCATCATCGACGAAGAGCAAAGATTTGGCGTCACGCATAAGGAATTCCTTAAACGCATGCGGACCGAGGTTGATGTTCTGACACTCACAGCAACGCCGATCCCACGAACGCTGTATATGGCACTCACCGGGGTACGAGATATCTCGACCATCAGCACTCCACCAGAGGATCGGCTCCCTGTGCGAACCTATGTTGGCTTGTACGACCCCCAACTGGTTCGCTCTGCTATTCTCCGCGAACTCGACCGCGGAGGACAGGTCTTCTTCGTCCATAACCGCGTGCAGACAATTGCCACGATGCAGCGCCGACTGGAACGTCTCGTACCAGAAGCTCGTTTCACGATGGCCCACGGTCAGATGCCAGAGAAACGCCTATCACAGACAATGGAGCAGTTTGCACGTGGTGAGATCGACGTTCTCGTGAGTACATCCATCATTGAATCGGGCCTTGACATACCGAATGCCAACACGCTCATCGTAGATCGAGCGGACAGATTCGGCTTGGCCCAGCTCTACCAGCTCCGCGGCCGCGTCGGGCGCGCTGCAATCCAAGGTTTCTCCTACTTCTTCCGTTCCGCAGGTCATCGATCAACCGAGGAGGCCTTACAACGGCTTGAGATCATCGCCGAACACAGCCAACTCGGCGCAGGGTACGCGATCGCCATGCGAGATTTGGAAATGCGAGGCGCAGGAGATATCCTGGGCACTCGTCAGCACGGCTACATCGCTTCCGTAGGGTTCCATCTCTATACCCGCTTACTGTCCTCGGCTGTGAGGCGCATGCGGCTCGAAATGGGGCATGAACTTGTTCTTCCAGAGGAGGTAAGAAAAACCACGGAGCTTCCACCTGCCGCCATCGATATCCCGCTTCCTGCTGTGATCCCGGACGACTACATCGCAGATCGGACCCTGCGGTTGCAGCTCTACCGGAGACTTGCTGAACTTCGGTCGCTTGATGAGTTGGAAACAATTGATGCCGAGCTGCATGACCGCTTTGGTCCAACCCCCAAAGAAGTTCTAAATTTGCTTTATCAACTTAAGGTGAAAATCATCGCCACGAATGCAGGAATCGATAGGATCACCACAGAAAGCGGCCAGATCCTTATTGACCTGCCTGAAAAGAGAATTGTGCCTGATATTCACGCTTTCGGTGAAGGAATTCGCCGCAGCAAACGCGGGCTATGGCTTTCAATGGACATCGAAGGGAGCTGGGAAAAGAAGCTCCTTCAGCTCCTTAACCATATTCTGGAAAATGCATAGGTATATATTCAACCCCTCGACAATTCCCCGAGAACATACACGCTCTAGAGATGCTTAACAAAGCAAGGTTCACCACAAAAAGTGTTATGTCATAGTGAATGTGATTGGTTGTCATTCAGAGTCGCAGCGCAGTAGTTCATCCTATAGCCACGAGGCTGGTTCTTCCAAGAACGAGATTCTTCGTCGCACTGCTCCTCAGAATGACGGTTAGTAGGAACTTGTCATGCTGAACGAAGTGAAGCATCTCGTTCTTCGAAAAGAAGGATGCATCTACTGCCAATAATTAAGGATTGTTCTTGAACAGCTGGATCATTATTTTTCAGAAGATAGTGGAGCTACACATCACCATGAAAATGGATTATCGAGGTGAGAAACGGCTCTCCATCGATGTACTCAAAGACAAAAGCCCAGGTGCGCCAATCAAAGGCATTGCCGCCCTCGGGGGCTGGTCGGTGGATCGCAAAGTAATTCCAGGATGTGTACTCCGTAGGCCAAAGAACCTCGCGTGAAGTTGTGCCAGATGGCACATCTGCGCATACCACGACGGGGGAATTCAGAATTATATCCTCGAGCAATGGCAAGATGATGTCTTTGAAAGACCCTTGTATTTTAAACTCACCCCCACTCATCAAACCCCACTCCGCCTCATTGCGATCCTCGAAGATGCCAGACACCGAATCCGCAGGCACGATGACTTCTGGATTCCACCAATCGTGACGGATTATCAAGCCCCGGCGGGGATTTACAATTTGAGATAAGAGATCGCCGTCTTGTGTCTGAATCGAGCGTAAAGAATTATCCAGAACCATGAGGGCGCGAGCATCCTCACAGAATTGTTCTTGACTGACATCCTCGGTTAAATTCAATGAATTAACCCATCCGCGCGAACCATCCGGCGTCTGGATCTCCATCCAAATGGAGCTGCCTAAATTGGCCACATTCCCTGTTGCCGTAATGCCCCGCTCATAATACGCCAGCTCTTCAACAATGCTCCCCGTAATACCCGCTGGATTACGCAGTAAAAGAACCTCTCCTTCTGGAATCCCAACGACCGCATACATTCCACTGGGCTCGAAGGTTGAGATCACGAACGGGGTAGGATTCACTTGAGGTATTTCTGTAACGGCTTTGCTTGTAGGTAGAAGAGGGACCGTCGTTCGCGTGCAGGAGGCAACGAACAGACCGATTGAGACAATCATAATCGCCTTAAGGATAAGACGAGGCTGATACCTCGATCCCCCGTTTATGTGGGGATGATGCTGCGGACGATTCAGGGATCGGTGCTCAAGAAGGTTTTTTAGTGTCATGCTGATGCCGATGGGCGGGATGACCCCGGCGACTTCCCCTTCCTCCGAGACTTAGTGCTGGTTTTTACCGTCTTTTTTAATTCTGGCAAGAGCGCAATCGCAAGGACATCATCCATCGATTGCACAAATTGAATGTCGAGAGATTCCCTTGCCTGGCGGGGGATGTCAACCAAGTCTTTTTGGTTCTTAACTGGGATGATCACGGTTTTCAACTTAAGGCGGTAAGCAGCAAGGACCTTCTCTCTAACTCCACCGATAGGGATCACCCGACCGCGGAGCGTGATCTCACCGCTCATTCCCACATCCTTGCGCACGGGTCGTTCCGTTAATGCCGATGCCATCGCCGTTGCCATCGTAATCCCAGCGCTGGGTCCGTCCTTTGGTATTGACCCCTCAGGAACATGGATGTGGATGTCTGTCTTCTCGAAGATGTCCGGATCAATCTTCAACTCGCTCGCCCGGGATTTAATATAGGAATATGCGGCTTGTGCAGATTCCTGCATGATATCCCCGATGTGTCCTGTAATTTGTAGCCCGCCTTTCCCCCCTACGAGCAGCGCCTCTACAACAAGAATATCGCCACCATTTTCAGTCCAGGCTAATCCCATGGCAGCGCCAATTTGGTCTTCCATCTCGAGCTCGATGGGGTTCACTTGCGCTGGTCCAAGCAGTTTTGGCAATAAGCTGGGAGTGATCCGGCGATAGACACGTTTCCCTTCAGCTTTACGTCGAACAACACGCCGGCATATTTTACCGATCTCCCTCTCCATATTACGAACACCCGCTTCCCAGGTGTATTCACGAACAATTGATTGCAGAGCTTGATTGGTAAACGATAGATCCTTATCTGCAAGTCCGGTTTGTTCGATCTGCCGAGGGACGAGATACTTCTTGGCGATAGCCAATTTCTCCTCTTCGATATATCCCGGAAACTCAATTACTTCTAGCCGGTCCAAAAGCGCCGGGGGGATCGGTTCGAGAGTATTTGCGGTCGTGATGAACATCACCTTCGAGAGATCGTAGGGGATCTCCAAATAGTGATCGGAGAAAGAGTGATTCTGTTCGGGGTCGAGAACTTCAAGCAAAGCTGATGATGGGTCACCGCGGTAATCCAGACCGAGCTTATCGATCTCGTCCAACATGAAGAGCGGATTCACCGACTCAGCCCGGCGCATTGTTTGCAGAATTCTCCCAGGGAGAGCTCCGATGTAAGTCCGGCGGTGGCCGCGGATCTCCGCCTCATCGCGAATTCCACCTAACGAGATGCGGATAAATTTCCTCCCCAGAGCGTCTGCTATCGACCTCCCGAGAGATGTCTTACCTGTTCCAGGTGGGCCTACAAAACACAGTATTGGTTGTTTGTGCTTTTTCGGTGCGAGGCTCCTTACGGCGATATATTCAAGAATCCGGTCTTTAGCTTTCTTCAGACCATAATGTTGATCTTCCAGAACACTGGCTACATGATGGATATCCAGGTTGTCCACAGTCGATTCCGACCAGGGGAGTTCCATCAGCCAATCCAGGTAAGTGCGGATGATCCCCACCTCAGGGGATATCGGTGGCATTTGCGATAATCGCTGTACTTCCTTGAATGCTCTCTTTTCAACTTCTTCTGGCAAGTTTAAATGAGCGATCCGTTCTCGAAGCTCATCAATCTCTTGAAGCCATAAATCCCCTTCCCCTAATGCGGATTGGATGGCTTTCATCTGCTCGCGCAGGTAAACCTCACGTTGAGACCGATCTACTTCGTTTTGAACATGGGAATGGATCTGATCCTCCAGCTCGAGTACATCCAACTCACGCCCCAGAAGAATGCTAATTTGCTGTAACCGTTCAACCGGGTCGAATACCTCCAGTATCGCCTGCCGCTCACCCAGACTGAGATTGAGCACAGAAGCTGTGAGGTCAGCCAGCCAACCTGGTTCTTCAATATTGACAGCGTAGAGATAGACTTCCTCAGGTAATGAACGATTTAGCTCAACACATTTTTCAAAGAGGGTCAGTACAGCCCGCATCAGAGCGAGAGTCTCATTTGTTTTCGAGACGTTTTCAACAATGGGCCTGGCTCGGGCGCGCAGAGCCTTCCCCTCACGCTTAATCTCAACAATTTCCACCCTGCGCCGCCCCTGCGCCATGATAGAGATCGAGCCATCGGGTAAATGCATGAGCCTGCCGACAGCAATTTCTGTCCCTACCGTGTAAAAATCCTGTGGACCAGGATTGTCGATGTCCGGATCGGTAAGTGCAATCCCGATCATCGTCTCCTGGGCACGTATCGCTTCCTCCACCGCGAGCAATGAAGGTTCATGAACTACAAATAACGGTGTGAGCAATTTTGGGTAAAGAACGATGTCTCTTAACGGAAGAACAAGCGCATCGAATAGCCCACCATCATCGAGGCCGGCGTCTAAAATACCATAGAGCTCTTCTGTTCTACGGCTAATCACGCCGCCGAACTCAGGAGGTAGATTCGGCCATCTGTCAATAAACCAAGAATTCATTTTTTTTATTGTGCCTGTTTAAGCCCTTTCAAAGTCTATTACCTTCATTGTTTCGATCGCTTCCCCGACGATAAAAATACTCCCTGTAACGAGAATCACCTCTCCTGGACGTGAATTTACGATCGCCCATTGGAGTGCTTTATTAACCCCTGCAAATTCTTCGACTCTTACACCATGGCTATGCGCAAACCCTGCCAGCACTTCTAGATTCTCGGATCGGGGATGATCCGCCTGGGTCACGGCAAAGCGGGAAACCCTTGGCCGCAATTCAGCCAGCATCCCCTCAATGTCTTTATCTGCTGAAGCGCCGAAGATCATGGTTACTGGTTGACCGGGGAAATAATCGTCAAGCGCTATCCTCAGTTTGAGTGCAGAATCTCGATTATGGGCTGCATCGACGACGAT
>JAUWDI010000078.1 GCA_030608865.1 Anaerolineales bacterium
CAGACTGCTGGCGCCGAAATCGTTGGGGTCGGGGCGCTGGTCGAGAAGCGTTTTGAGGGTGGACGTGATGTCCTCGCCCACCTGAACGTCCCGATTGAAGCTCTTGCTGTTGTTGTAGATATGAGTGACGGCAAGATCGTGTTCGAAGACTAACAACATAATGGACACGATCGCGGTTCTGGATTTCGGATCACAGTACGCTCAGCTGATCGCAAGGCGAGTCCGCGAAGCCCATGTATATTGCGAACTCTACCCGCACGATACACCGGAACAAGAAGTTCTCACCCACAACCCTCTCGGCTTCATAATCTCAGGAGGACCGTCGTCGGTATATGAACCCGATGCGCCTCAGATCCCCGCATATGTCCTCGCCAGTGGTCTCCCCATACTTGGAATCTGTTATGGAATGCAGGCGTTGACACATACCCTGGGTGGGAAGGTCGCTCCTGCGGCCCAAAGAGAATATGGACCGGCCGAGATCGATATCACCCAGGAGAACCCTCTCCTCCATCCAGGCCATCAGCAGGTTTGGATGTCTCACGGAGACCGGATCGAAGTCCCACCGCCCGGCTTCGATACCTTCGCCCGTTCAGAGAACTCACCAATTGCTGCAATGGGCGACAGCATCAATCATCGCTATGGCATCCAATTCCACCCTGAAGTTCAGCACACCCCCGAAGGTCAGGAGACCCTGCGCGCCTTCGTTGTGGACATTTGCAAGGCGAAACCCGAGTGGGTGCCGGCGTCCATTGCCGAGGATGCGATTCGCCAGATCCGTCAGCAAATCGGGGATGGAAAAGCCATCGCCGGCGTTAGTGGAGGCGTGGATTCCTACGTCGCCGCCGCCTTGGTTCACCGGGCGATTGGCGACCGCCTGCAGTGTATATTCGTCAATAACGGCCTTATGCGTCACGGCGAACCCGATCAAGTGGCTAATGCATTTGTTGACGTCCTCGGCGCCAAATTGAAATCCATCGACGCCACCGAAACCTTCCTCGATGCGCTCGATTCAGTAACCGATCCAGAAGTAAAGCGCCGGAGTATCGGCGAGAAGTTCATCCGTGTCTTCGAGGAAGAAGCTCGAGAATTCGGCGATGCGGATTTTTTGGTCCAGGGGACGATCTACCCTGATGTGGTTGAATCAAGCGGCCCAGATCGTCGAGTAGCTGAGCGAATTAAAACGCATCATAACGTGGGTGGGTTGCCCGATGATCTCGCGCTTAAGCTGGTAGAGCCGCTTCGTTATCTATTTAAAGATGAGGTGCGCGCCGTCGGCTTGCAGATCGGGCTCCCCGAGAGCGCCATCTATCGCCAGCCTTTCCCGGGCCCTGGTCTCGCCGTTCGCTGCCTCGGGCAAGTCACGATGGAGCGCTTAAACAGGATTCGCCAGGCTGACCGCATTGTCATCGAAGAGCTGAATGCAGCGAACTTAATGGTGGGTCCCGTCACCGAATCCAACAAATCACCTGCCGGAACCGATCGTATTGCCCAGGCTTTCGCTGTGCTGCTGCCCGTGCGCTCTGTTGGCGTCATGGGAGATCAACGCACCTATGCTGAGACCATCGCTGTTCGTGCGGTGACAACGGATGACTTCATGACTGCTGACTGGGCCCGAATTCCGGCTCCTGTTCTCGCCCAGATCAGCACACGCATCGTCAATGAAGTTGATGGGGTCAACCGTGTAGTCTACGACATCAGCAGCAAGCCGCCGGCGACGATCGAGTGGGAATGATCTGATGCATCGGGGATTAACTTGTAGGGGTCGACCCACGTGTCGACCCGTTATTTATCCATCTTCAAGACCTGTAGGGGCGAGCCGGTGGCTCGCCCCTACCAATAACCCATCATCAGCGTGTTTTGATATCCCTCGTTCAAAGACCAACCGCGGCACAAACCAGTAACGCAACGGCTTCAACCGAGCTTAAGGATTGGCAACTCCATTCAACCAATAATTCCCAGGGCACGGATTAGCAGCGAAACTTCAACAGCCAGAACTGCGATGAATCCAGCGCAGAGAATAAAACGGACCAACCGCTCGGCCAGATTCACTTTCCCTTGAGTGGTTTCTCGAGGGTGACCAAGATCTAGAAATCGTAAGGTATCCAGGATTAGAGATGACATGTCCGCACAACCTCACTGGTCCGATCTAAGATCATCATACAAGCGAAAGCAACAGTCGTGGGTCATCTGTAAACCAACTGAAAAGTCCCCAAATATCTAATAAACACCGGCGTGCTACAATGACGCCATGATCACCCGCACATCCAGGCGCTTATTGATTCTCCTGCTGCTAACACTGCTCAGCGCAGGCCTTATCCCTTCCGTTTCGGCGCAAACGGATATCAGCCTGCACCTCTCTGAGCTCAACATCGAGTCCTTCCCAATAATCTCGCTCTTCGCTAAAGTGACAGATGACAGAGGGTACCGAATCCTCGGCTTAACGTCCGACAACTTCCGTATCCTCGAAGAAAATGCGGAGGCGAGCGACATCGAGGTCCGAGAAACTACGGTAGGAAGCAGGATCGTTTTCGCATTGAACACAAACTTCGGGCTTCGCATCCGAGACACCCTGGGATATTCCCGCTTTGACCTCAGCCGACAGGCATTGTTGGATTGGTGGAGGCGTCCCGAATTCAATAGAGTAGGTGTTGACGACCTGAGCCTGATCACTATTGATGGAACGCTTCAAAGCCATAGTAGAGCAGCAGTCGATCTCGCAACCGCACTTGACTATCATCAGCCAACCTTCCCAGACGAGGAGACCGGCTACGAGTTTCTCTTCCAAGCACTGGATTTCACCGCAGACAGACCGCCGAATATCGGAATGCCGAGTTACCTGGTTTTTTTCACTGCATTATCAACGCCGCCCGAAGACACCACCGTGATGAATATCATCACCCGCGCTCAAAGTAATGAGACGGCAATCTTCCCAGTATTATTGGGGGAAGAAGATGTTCTCGATCAGCCCGAGGCGGTTATCCTCAATCAGATCGCCGAGGAGACGGGTGGCCAAGTTATCTTGTTTAACGACGATCAAGGACTCGATCAATTGATTGACCTGGTCATCAACCAGCGAACTCAGTACTCTCTCAGCTATACATCTCAAATCATTGACTCCGGACCTCATGAAATTAAGGTTCAGCTTATTATCGACGACACCGAGGTAGCCTCAGCCGTCAGAAACTTCGTCTTAGAGATTCAACCTCCAGAAATCACATTGCTCCAACCACCTCGAGAGATCTTTCGCAGCTCCGATGATCCGTCCACGCCGCTTGACGAAATTCAACCTACATCCATCGACTTGGAATTCGCAAATACCTTCCCGGATGGTTTTACGCGCGAACTCACACTGAGCCAGCTGCTCGTAGACGGAGTCGTTGTAGATCAAAGCGAAGCCCCTCCTTACGAGCGCCTGGTCTGGGATCTTCGACCCTTGCTTCAATCCGATGAACACACAATACAGGTTTTCGTCGTAGATTCCTTCGGGCAGGAGAGCGCATCAGATATCCATCGAGTCCAACTGGAAGTTGAATTGCCCCCGCGCGGCCTCGTGGCGATTCGGCCTGCATTGAGTTCACTTCTGCTGGCCCTCGGAGTCCTGCTCGTCGGCACCATCATGGCAGCTATCTTGCTTACATACGGCCGACGGCCTCTAAAGACGGCTGAAGCCGTAGCCCAGGGGGGTTCGGTAATCGCATTTCGGAAAGCTCCATTGCGGCGTGACCTCCCTGATGAACCCGCGGAGGCGTTCCTCCACCCATTGGGACCCTATACCACAACCGGCGAGAGTATCCCCTTGATTGGAACGGACATTTTCATCGGAAGTGATCCCTCGCTCACGGCAGTGCCTTTGGAAGATCCCTCCGTCGACAGAATGCACGCCCGCCTCATCCGTCAAGTTGACGGGAGCTATTTACTCAAAGATCAAGGTTCCGTCGCCGGCACCTGGGTGAACTACGAAGAAGTACCTGAAGAAGGGTTGCTATTGTCGGACGGGGATCGTATTCACTTTGGGCGCGCTTTTTTCCACTTCATACGGCCAAATGCCCCCCAACGTCGTATAATCCACGTTTCTAAACTTGAATCCAAGGGTGAAGACCCATTGGAGCCAAAGGAAAATAACACTCGTGATCGCTGACCCACAATCTCACCTAGCTTATGCCGCCCGTACCCACATGGGGAAGAAAAGGCGCGTAAACGAAGATCGTCACATTGTGATGGCATACCGTGTTGAAGAGAACAGAACACCTGCACTATTGACGATCGTCGCTGATGGAATCGGCGGTCACAAGGCAGGTGATGTCGCCGCACAGTTGACTGTGGAAACGATCACCCAGGGGGTGGCAACTTTCCAGGGCGGCGACCCGCTCCCATGCCTCCAATCGGCGATTATCGAGGCTGGACGTGTGGTCTCGACAAATGCAGCCGAGTCTGCGGGTCTCGCTGGGATGGGATCTACGGCGGCAGTTGCCCTTATCGTCGGACCGCGACTCTATACTGTTACGGTTGGGGACAGCCGGATTTATCTGCTTCGGCAGGGTCGATTACGTCAGATATCCATCGATCACACCTGGGTACAAGAGGCGATCGACTACAACATCATCTCACCCGAAGATGCAAAGGACCACCCGCAAGCACACGTCATCAGACGGCATATCGGAGGCAAGCAGCTTCCCGAACCGGATATTCGCATGTCGTTGGAGGATGGTGAGAACGACAGCCGTGCGATCTCGAACCAAGGGATGCACCTAAAGCGAGGGGATCGCTTATTGCTCTGCACAGATGGTCTCACCGATATGGTGACCGATCTAGAGATCTATCAAGCTCTCAAAGAAAAGCCCGTGGAAGAAGCCGCCGAATCCCTTCTGAATCTTGCTTTGGACCACGGTGGACACGACAACATCACACTGGTCATCCTCGCGGCACCGAAGGGCAGGCATCAAGAGAAGCCTCGCTCAAAAATTGGGTGCCTGCTTGCCACTGCAGTCAGCAGTTTGATTCTGATCCTCGTCACCGCCCTGGCACTCGGCGCGGTTTGGTGGTTTGGTTTCTGGCCATGGTCTCCGTAGAAAACCTTCAACGAAATTTGTCAATTTAGATCTTGCGATCTACGCCCTTCCCGCACGTTCAATCCAGGCGACCCCAAACAGGCTGAGTCCGCCCCCGTGTAGGCTCATATCTGCAAGTGTGTCCCGTTCTCTTGCGCAGTGTTCAGCGCTCGATTGTCAGACGGACGATATGGCGGTCGACGCCTCCGAGGCGGTACTTATACTCCTCGTCGCCGCGCAGAAAATCGACCTCTGTTCGGTAATGATCAATCGCCCAACGAATGAGATCGGCCATTAAAACCCAGCCCGGGGAGAGCTCATAATGCGAGGGGTTGAAGCCGGAATTGTAAATCCAGAGCTTATCAGCGTAATCGAAATTCATGTAGCCAAATGCAGGTTCCCCTCCGACCTCGAGAAAAGCTAGTTGCAGCCAACCTCGC
>JAUWDI010000096.1 GCA_030608865.1 Anaerolineales bacterium
ATCGTCTTCGTAGGGCTTGAGCATCGCAGCTGTGTGCGGTCCTAAGGCGCCATCAGAAAATAACTTAACTGCACCAACACGGATCCAATCATCCCCGAAACCTGTGCGCAAGCCAGCATCAATGGCACTTTCAAAATCATCAAAGCGGATTGATTTTACAACTCGAAGTCGCTGTAAGGAATCCTCTCTTAGTATTTGAAGCGCTTGCAGACACCGTTTGCCATCGAAATCATGTATTGAGGTGATGCCTAAGCGGAGGAGTTCATCCTGGCCACGCAGCATAATCTGGGAGAGATCAGAAGGGGATGGTCGCGGGACGAGATCGGAGATGAGAAGCGTGGCAAATTCGAACAGAATCCCGGTCAGGTTTCCGTCTTCACCGCGCTGAAGCTTTCCTTTGGGCGGGTCTACTGAGTTAGCGCTCAATCCAGCCTGGTTGAGGGCAGCTGTATTCGCCCATGCAGCGTGGAGAGATTTCGCGGTGATGTATGCAGGGTTGCCGGCCGTGACTCGATCAAGCTCCTCTTTAGTGCCATAACGCCCCCATAAGTTTTGGTCCCACCCATGCCCTCGTATCCATTCACCGGGTTGGAGCGTGTCGGCTCTGCTCTGAATTCGGGCAAGACACTCCTCGACCGAATTTGTCTCACAGTTAATTTGTTCATGATTAAGGGAGAATTTCTCGAAATGGATGTGAGAGTCCGTCAAGCCGGGAAGGATTACTCGACCGCCAAGGTCGAGCTTTGTAAAGTTTGAGGGAATAGTTTGTAGGAGATCCTCTCTATCGCCGATTGCCAGGATATGGCCGTCTTGAATTGCCAGGCTCTCGACTGGGCCGGGAGGATCACCAAACGTATAGATAACGGCGTTTTCAAGCAGCAGGCCACCATGGTTTAGCATAGTTTCATCCAGACCTTCATAGGAGATGACAGGTTACATTAAGATGGCGCAACTCCCACCGAGCTTCAGTAGTGTCGAATGCTAGAACTGCATAGCCCGTGTTAGCGAATCCGAGTCGCATTGGCCGGACCCTTCCTGGAGATGGCGCAATACCAAGCACGGCATGAAGTGCTGCGCCTAGGATCGCTCCATGGCTGACGACCAGGTATGATCCTGCGGGGCGTCGGAGAAGGTGTTGCATCGCATTTGCTGCTCGTATAAACAGATCCCATCTGCTCTCACCGGTTTCGAAGAGTGGATCGTAAGCGGTATCGTGGGGTCGATCTGCATAATGGAGCATTACTTCTTCAAAAGATTTTCCTTCAGCCTTCCCTGATTGGCGCTCACACCACGCCTCGTCGAAATCAATTGGCAGCTTCATGCCAGAGGCAATGATTTCGGCAGTTTGTTTTGCGCGCAGCAGGGGGCTGGCAATGATTGCGTCAAAAGAAGCGTCGTGGTCCTTCCAGTACTGAGATAAAGAGCGGCACTGTTCTATGCCTACTTCCGCCAGTGGATAGTCCTTTTGCCCTTGGATGATCCCCTTTTCATTGCCGGTGGAAAGACCGTGGCGAAGAAGTGTTATCTTGTGATCCATTAAGATACCATCCTTGGAAAACGATCAGTGAACAATCTAAGATCCGTCATCTCAGCGCTTCGTTAACGGCACAATACGCGGTGGCGAGGTCGATACCTTGACGGCTGCCCTCTAGTGAGCGATCTGAACCCGCAAGAAGACCACCGGCAGCGTAAAGATTCTTAAACATCGGTTTCTCGTCAAGTCCGAGCGGCTGCATGTGAGAATTAACGCGAACGCCAGCACTTGCATATGCTTGGCGATGGAAAAGTGACAATCCAACCCAATCTGATCGATTGTTCGGGTGGAGCACCGGAAGGTCGAAGACAGATTCGCGGATGCGATGGTCCTGCTGAGCAACCAAGCCGCCATTCAAAATGCCTCCTGTCGCCAGCAGGACCACATCTGCGTCGAGTTGAATCGTACGACCAGTAGAATGCAGGACTACTCCGGAAACGCGTTTCCCACGGCTTCGTCCATCAATCCGCCCTATCACACCGACGCCCTCAATTAATCTTGCGCCGAGGGCCTGGGCTTGCCGGAGAAGGATGCGCTCGATCCGAAGCCCTGGTACCGATGGTGGCAGCGTGGGAATCTCAAAGATCTCTATGCCTAGCGATCCCTCGAGTTCTTCGTGTATATCGGAATGATTTAGGAGGCCGAGAACAGCTGGAAGACCGATACGTCTAACGCCAGGAAGGAGCGGCCTCCACATACGAATTATCTCCTCACGCCATCCAGAATCCTCAAAGAGTAAAGCGTAATCTGTTGAATACGCATCTCGATGATCAGGTGGTTCGAGTAAGGGTAAATCTATAACTTTTGCAACCTTGACACCGGATTTGAGTGCTTGTTTTCGGATCATCTGCGGATAGAAATCACGAAAACCGTTGAAGTTTCCCAGTACGATTGTCCCGCCTGAGTTGAGATTGCCCCTGGTGATGCCGGATGGGGCAAAGGATGTTCTTTTGATGGATCCCAGAGCAGTAAGAATTGGCATACTCTTCGAAAGCTTCCCGCTAAAGGGATAGTCGGCATGCAGCATCAAATCTCGAAATTTGGAAATCGCATCCTTAAGATGGATTTTGCCGGCGAGTTGATATGGGTGTTGCTCTGGAAGGAGCGGCAAAGATCTGGATGGGGCACTTCTATCCAGGACATCGAGGCAGCCATGGGATATCGATAATCCACCGCGACCTCTAAAGACAGTTGTGACTTTTGCACCTCGATCGGCGGCAACAATAGATGCAAACAGACCCGTGAGACCACCGCCAACAATAATGAGATGTGTCAAGAGCGCTTCTCCGAGTCAGGGCCGGCTGCAAGCAAATCGAGGTAGATGCGGCGTGAAAATTCCATTTGTTGGAGTGTGCTCCCCCAAGCTACAGGCCTTATTCCCTTCCAGCGCTCATATAGAAAGTTATGGAGGCCTTTTATCGAGGGGGGTGAGGGGGAGCATTCTGAAGAAATCGCGTATGTGCGGTAAGCGCAA
Organism: Anaerolineales bacterium; assembly: GCA_030608865.1. Next base: position 3,009 of record JAUWDI010000096.1, read on the forward strand.
AAACCAGCCTGGCAGGGTCCCATACCAATTCTCAGCTCACGTCTGAGGTCATCTAGGTCGGTGCCAGCGACAGAGGTTTCAAGAGCGAGCTCAATATCGCCGCGCATGACGAGTTCGCACTCGCAGACAATCTGCTCAGTGCTGGCGCGAGGATGCTGGTGCTCGAGCATTTCTAAACGGGAGGTAAGGCTATGGAATTGGCTGCTCTCATGCGGAAGTGGGGTTGATGCAGTGGAGCATTTCTGATCGATCTCAAGCTTATCGCAAATATGATCAACCGTTTCCTCTGCCATCAATCTAAAAGTTGTCAGCTTGCCGCCGATTACACTGATAAAAGATTGGAGACCATCGATCTCCTCGTGGTCAAGGATCACATGTGCCCGGAGTAAGGCGCGTGTTTGTGCATCGCCGTTGACGGCTGGCTGGTAAAGCGGGCGAATACCAGCCCAGGTTCGAAGCGGTCTGCTTTCCCGTAATCCCGGCAGGAGAAGATCTCCTTCTGCGAGTAAGAGATCGACTTCCCAGGGTTCAATATCCAAGGAAGTGGGTTCTCTGACTGGAACATCCGTCGTGCCAAGGATTGCGACTGTACCTACGGGGACGATAATGTCGCCGTCTGAGGGTGGCTTACAGCGGTTAACGACGGTATTGACGAGACGCTGGGACATGGCGACAAGTGTCCCTTTGCCGAGGGCAAGGGGCAATTCAACCCCCGCCATGGTCGTTATTGTCTTCGCCCACGGACCAGCGGCGTTGATAAAGAGGTTAGCGGAAAGTCTTAGACTTTTTCCGTTTGATAAATCTCTGATCTTAGCTTCAGCCACACGATGTTGATGTCTGATTAAACTTTCCAATCTGTGGCGCAGCAGGACAACGCCGCCATGCTCCCGAATACCTTGCACTAACAAGTGTGCCAGGTCGAAGGAGTCGATAGATGCATCTTGAACGAGAAAGGATCGAGAAATTCTCGGGTTGAGCAATGGCTCTCGGTCAAGCATTGCTGAGAGCGAAATCTCCTCTGCGGGAATATTTAAATGGGAACATGCACTAAACCAGCGATCAGGATAATCGACTGGGTCAGCCGGCGTTGCAACGAAAAGTCCGCCGGTATCTTCAATCGTGTGCGCGGCGATCTTTCTGAGAATGCGATTTTCTGAGGCGCAATCTCGCGCGGAGACGGGATCGGAAAGAGCGTAGCGACCACCAGAGTGCAGCAGACCGTGGTGACGGCCTGAGGTTCCCTGACCGATGTCGGATTGTTCGATAAGGACAACTTTTAGACCGCGTAAAGCAGCATCCCAGGCAATACCGAGCCCGGTCGCTCCGCCGCCGATGACGAGAACCTGAGTGGAAAGAGAGGACATACCGCGGTCATTTTCTCACAGAACAGGTGCTTGTCAACGCGAAAGGGAGCGATTTGTGTGAGCGAGGGAATTTAATCGGAGAGATGGCGGATGAATTCGAGCTGAGTTGAGCTTCCGTCATAACCTAAGGCGACGAAGAATGCGTGCGCACCTGTGCGAATAACATCCGTTCGCAAAAGTAGGCGTGAGCGGTCCGATTGGCGCGCCCAAGTCTCGGATGCTGCTATAAGCCGGCTCCCGACACCTTGGCGTCTCCTATCTTCACGAACGATGACAGATACAACGACTGCAGTCTCTGAATCGATAAGGTCATGCGCAATCCGTAGGTGCGCATAGCCATGCAGGAACTCTCCTTCTACAGCTAGAAGGAGGCGGTCATCTCCTGGTAGTTTTTCTATTCTTGAATGGAATTCTTCTAAACTTATGTTGACGCCTTCGGATTTGAGTAATTCAATAAGTTGCTGAAGAAAGATTTCTGGGGGATGCCGCGTACGAAGGAGTTGGAGTTCCATGGTCAAGCCTGGTCAGCGAGAAGGTTGGTGTTCAAAATACCTTCTGCGCCCCGTATAAAATCTTCACCAGGCATCTC
>JAUWDI010000196.1 GCA_030608865.1 Anaerolineales bacterium
CCAGCCAAACTCCTGATAGCCTCCAAGCGCCTCCACCCGCCTCCTTCGAAACGCTACCGAGGGGTGCGCTAACGGGCTCTCGACGAAAATATCACGAGTAATCGCATCGTGATCTACCAATTTATTTAGCCATTCGATATAGATTTGAAAACCTTCTCGAACCCCGTCGCTTGGGAAGCCCTCAACCAGGCTGCCCACCACCGTCACCTCCGGGTTCGCTTCAAGATACGCTGCCTGGCGCTCCAGTCGCTCGGGGTGAGCGACATCATCGGCGTCCATTCTGGCAACGAGATGCGAACGGCACGCCTCCATGCCGATGTTTAGGGCAGGGATGATGCCTGCATGGGCAATGGTAATGACGCGAACGCGCGCGTCTTTCCTGGACCATGCAACCAGTTTCTCCGAAGTTGAGTCTTCTGAGCCATCATCGACAGCTACAATTTCAAACTCGATCAGCGTTTGATCTATAAGTGACTGCATAGTCTCGTCGAGAGTCTCGCCCGCGTTGTAGCAAGGCATGAGTACCGAGATCATCGGTTCCGCTGTGATATCATCAGGCATTGAAATCTCTTTTGACGCGAGGGTCATCATGCTGCCACTAAATTTTTCATGGGACACGATTCTGGAAGCCGTACTAAACTTCCTACCCAGACTCGGCGCTGCCGCTCTGATCCTCCTGGCGACCTTCCTGCTCTCGAGGTGGCTCACAAAGCTCCTGCGCAATAGTTTGGAGCGTAGTCAGCGGGACCCGGAACTGATTGTACTCCTCGAGATGCTCACGCGCCTGGGAATACTCGCCGTGGGAATCATCCTCGCACTCGAGCAAATCGCACCCGGGCGCTTCACCAGTTTGATCGCCGGTTTGGGCATCGGGGGAATCGCAATCGGTTTTGGTCTTCAGGACATCATAAATAATTTCATCTCCGGCATCCTCATTTTGCTTCAGCAGCCGTTTGAAATCGGCGACAGAATTGAAGTCGCTGATTTCAGCGGCACCGTGCTCAATATCTCCGTTCGAGCCACTGAATTAAAGACCCTGGACGGCCGCATCGTGATTATCCCAAATGGTGATGTTTATTCGAGTTCGGTTACCAATTACAGCAAGTCCGTGCACCGTCGGGTCAGCCTAACCGTCGGCGTAGGCAACGATTCCGATCTGGATAAGGTTGCCAGAATTACACATCAGGTAATCGCTGGGCTCCCGGGTGTTTTGAAAGACCCACCGCCAGCGGTCACATTCCGAAACTTCGGTGATTCCTCTATCGACTTCACGCTGTTGTTTTGGACCGACACAATGGAAGTGGGCATTAATAATGCTCAGGATGCGGCGATAAAAGCCCTGAAAGAGGTTTTCGATCGCGAAGGTATCGACCTCCCCTACCCAACGCTCTCGATAATTTCAACGGCTGGTTAGCACACCCGGGAAAGCAGGGAGCATCCATGCGGCGGGCCGACACATAGGTCGGCCCCTACGCGTCTCAGTGATTATAGGGGCGCACCCATGTGTGCGCCCGTGGTGAGGGTATGCGCCTAATTTTGTCATCGCGAGGAGCCCGTTAGGGCGACGTGGCAATCTCCCTTATAGAAACGAGGAGATTGCTTCGCTTCGCTCGCAATGACAAATACAGGTTAGGGGCGCGGCCATGATAAACCTCCCGCAGGGTTTAAACCTGCGGGAGGTTAGATGAACGATTCCTTTTTCAGCCCGACGACTTAATCGCCGGACTCACACCCGATCAGTTTCCCTCCGGCTTTACGAGGTGGCACGCCGCCCAATGCCCAGCCTTTACCTCCAAGTATTCAGGCTCTTCTTTAAAACAGATGTCCTCAGCGACCGGGCAGCGGGTGTTGAAATTACAACCAACGGGTGGATCCGATGGATTGGGAATGTCTCCCTCCAAGATAATCCGCTGCCTCGTTTCGACGATATCTGGATCAGGTATGGGCACAGCCGACATCAGCGCCTGGGTGTAGGGATGTAGAGGATTTAAATAAATCTCATCACGATCGGTTACTTCCACAATCTTGCCCAGGTACATTACCGCCATGCGATTGCTAATATGACGGACCATGCTCAAGTCGTGAGCGATAAATAAATAAGTCAATCCGAGCTGTTCCTGCAATTCTTCCAACAAATTGACCACCTGTGCCTGGATGGAGACGTCCAGAGAGGAGATCGGCTCGTCACAGATGATCAGATCGGGGTTCAAAGCCAGGGCGCGGGCGATGCCAATGCGCTGCCGCTGTCCGCCAGAGAACTCGTGTGGGTAGCGATTGACAAAGTAAGGGTTGAGTCCCACCATCTGCAGAAGCTCTTGCACGCGTTCGTGCTTTTCTTTCCCGCTAACAACTTTGTGAACTTCGAGCGGCGCGGCGATGATAGAACCCACGGTCATGCGCGGGTTCAACGAAGCGTAAGGATCCTGAAAGATCATTTGCATCTTTCGCCGCATTTGGCGCAAATCCCCGCCGCTCAGACCCGCCAAATTAGTGCCGCCGAAGATGATCTCGCCATCGGTCGGTTCGTATAATCTAAGGATGGTCCGCCCTACTGTAGTCTTCCCGCAACCGGTTTCCCCGACCAAACCGAGCGTCTCCCCCTTGAGAATGTCAAAACTG
>JAUWDI010000172.1 GCA_030608865.1 Anaerolineales bacterium
GCTTATGTGGAGTGCGGAAGCTCTGCTTCCGGCCTGTATCCGGGCTTGAGACAATTCGCCTAGCTTTCAGCGTTCTCAAAAGTCACTGCTTATGGATTTCTCGTTGAGTTTATCCTGAGCGAAGTCCCCGGTATTTTCGAGGGTGAAACCGAAGGGCTCTCGTGTAATAACAGTTTCGACATATGCATTCTGGGGCTAGAATATATAACGTCGTCAACAGGATATCCCAATGCGTTCCTTTCTCTTCATCATCCTTGGACTCGGCGCGGTGATCCTTACCGGTCGACCGCGATTCAAGCCTCGCTCCTATCGATTTTTCCGATTGCTCGCGTTTGAGGCGTTGCTTCTGCTCGTGTATGTAAACAGCCCATCATGGTTCTTTGCACCATTCTCAACCCAGCAGGTCATCTCCTGGATTCTGCTGCTCGGATCGATTGCCCTCGCAATCCACGGCTTTTGGATGCTGCACAAGTATGGTCATCCAACGGATGGGATCGAAACGACGACTCAACTTGTTGACTCTGGTGTCTTCCGTTTCATCCGGCACCCTCTCTACACATCGCTACTCCTCTTTGGCTGGGGCGTCTTCTTTAAAGATCCGACATGGACAGCAGCGGGGATCGCGCTTGGCGCTACGGCGTTCTTGATGGCGACGACTGTGTATGAGGAAGATGAGAATCTAGACCGGTTTGGAGAGGTTTACGTAGATTACCAGAAACACACCTGGCGAATGATCCCGTTTGTGTTCTAATGAGATTTGTTACCCAGACGCTCTACTCGCAGAAAGTTCACTGAACGCAGCGATTTCGAATTCGATCCCAGGGGGACGACCTCACCGAGCTTTCAAAAAGACCCCCCATCGGTGATTAACGAAAAGTTGAGGTCTTTGTGCGTGTAACTGAGACGATCACTCTCGACGAACGGGAACTCACGGAACGCTATATACAATCGCCCGGTCCTGGAGGGCAGCATGTAAATAAGGCTGCGACCAGCGTGCAGCTGCGTTTCGATGTCCGCAGATCTACTTCCCTCCCACCGGGAGTTAAAAATCGATTGGAGCAAATCGCCGGAAAGCGCCTGACCAAAGAAGGCGTGTTGATTATCACTGCACATTCCTTCCGTTCGCGGGAGCGAAACCGGCAGGAGGCGCGCCAGCGGTTAGTCCATTTGATCCGTCGAGCGGCGCAGGTGCCCAAGCGTAGGATGAAGACCAGGCCGCCGAGGGGCGTTAAAGAGAGGCGTCTGCAACAAAAGAAGCACCACAGCGTGAAGAAACGCCGGCGCCACCCGCCTCTCGTAAGTGACGATTGATAGACAGGGATTTTCCCACGGAGTCCTGGTTTTGCTCGGAGCGATCGCGGGCGACTTCATCGGCTCTGTGGGTGAACCTCACCCCCTGAAAACCAAATCCTTCCCCCTTCTGTATTTGGCGTTGAGATTCCTGAAAAATAATCAAAACAGCCGTGCGTGCACGGCTGCCAATGGAATTCATCCAGGTCCTCGATCAATTTCAGTTGTCTACCAGTCTCAATTTCCTGGAGTCACGGCGCCGGCCAGGGGTTGAACTCCTCAAGGATCGATCCGCCGATGAACTCGCGCATAATCGAGTTGTCCGGGATGAGCCTGGTGTCGATGGGTATGAACCAATCCAGGAACGTGAGCAGGCGTTTCGCTTCCACGTGCTCTTCCGTTCCGAAGGGAACCTGCCGGATTAAAGGTTCCGCGAGCGGTGCAAGGGCAGAGCCTTCATACATCAATGCTGAATTGAACATCACATCGGCGTTTTCCTGAAATGGGAAGATATGGCGTTTCTCGCCGCGGCGCACTGACTCCCAGCGGCGGATCGTCTCCGCCGCAGAATATCCACGCCGCGCCGCATCACGCACAATACGGCGGATAAGACGTGTATCTGTTGTGGATACTCTGTTCAAGCTATCTAAGTTGAGCTGGGTCAGCGCGGAGACATAAACTCTAAAGGTGTTCTCGGAAGGGACCTCCGGTATAAGCTCTGGATTGAGCCCGTGGATACCCTCCAGGATAATCAATTGATCGGGAGCCAGCTGCACTTCATCGCCTGGCTCGCGTTTCCCGGTAATGAAATTATAATCTGGCAGTTGTACTCGCTCTCCCTGTATCAACTTCCGTAAATCATGGCTCAACCGTTCAAGATCGAGCGCCTTCAATGATTCGTAGTTTAACTCACCTTTTTTATCAACCGGCGTCTTATCGCGATCGACAAAATAATGATCCAATTCGAGCGGGAACGGTGACAATCCGCGCACCAGCAGTTGGACCGAGAGCCGCTTTGAGAATGTTGTTTTTCCGGAAGCGGACGGACCTGCAACAAGGATCAACCGTGTCGTCTCGTGGTCCTCGGTAATTCGCGCCGCTATTTCGGCAATCCGCCCTTCGTGCAAGGCTTCCGATACGAGGATCACTTCCCTCGCCCGTCCGGCGAGGATGGCATCGTTCAACGCACCGATGCTGGAAATCCCTAATGTATGCAGCCAGCTTCCATATTCCCGAAATGTATCCAACAGTTTCGAGTAATCCGGAAGCGGTAGGAGTTTTTTGGGTTGGTGTCGTCTCGGAAAACGCAGTGTAAAGCCACTGCTGGTTTTATGCAGAGCGAACCATTGGAGATAGCCAGTCGAGGGGACCATATATCCATGGTGGTAGTCCCGGTGCGATTTGAGCTGATAGAGAACTAGGTGTGGTTTCTTCCTATGCATCAGCAATCTAACTTTATCTTTGTACGCTTTCTTGGTGAAGTGTTCAATCGCCTCATCCACTGAAGTGATTGTCTTGGCAAACGGCAGGTCTTCATCGACGTATTCCCGCATGCGGTCTTCAACCTTCTGAAGCTCTTTTTGGGTCAGTGGATCGTGATCGCTTACTTCACAGTAATATCCCCCCGAGGAGACGGAGTGATCCACGGTCAATCGCGCATCTGGGTGGAGCTCCTCAAATGCAGCGGCTAAGAGAAAGGTCAACGAACGGCGATAGATGCGCATGCCGTCGGCTGATCCCATCGTTACCGGC
>JAUWDI010000146.1 GCA_030608865.1 Anaerolineales bacterium
CGCAATCTGCGCTTCGATACTCCTGACAGGGAGCTTGCCGGAAAGAAGCATGTCCTCCGTCTGCGGCAAGACAATCGGGCGACGCTTACTTTCAAGCGCCCTCACGGACAAGTGGAGACACGCGAGGAATTTGAGATTGAACTCGATGATTTCGAGAGCGGACGCAAGATCCTTGAAGCGTTAGGTTACACGGTCATCACCCTATACGAGAAGTACCGTGAAACCTATCAGATCGATCTCATCCAGGTGATGCTAGACGAACTTCCCTTCGGCTGCTTCGTTGAGATCGAAGGACCCTCGATCGAGGCGATCCGCCAGAAGTCCGATCAGCTGGGATTGCCCTGGGAGCGGCGAGTGCAGGCAAGTTATCTCGAACTATTTGACCGAATCCGCCACCCCCTGGAGATAGATTTTGAAGAGATTACTTTTGATAATTTTAAAGGACTTGCACCCGTTGATCCAAAACTACTGGGCGTCCTCCAGGTCGAATGAAAGACCTGAATGCGACATAGGATAATGATCAAACGTCTGAGGGAAGCAGTCAAGAAGTGGGAAGAAGGTACGCTGGCAAAGTCGCTCGCGCGCATACCGGAGAGAAAGGACCATTTCGAAACCCCCTCAGGAATCCCCATTGAACGGCTCTATCTCCCACGAAAAGCGGACGCCGAGTATCTCGACCGCCTGGGATTTCCAGGGGAGCACCCCTTCACGCGTGGTGTACAGACAACGATGTATCGCGGCCGCCTATGGACCATGCGTCAATACGCAGGCTATGCCACCGCCGAGGAGACGAACGCGCGTTTTAAGTACTTGCTTGACCAGGGGCAGACCGGTCTCTCGATCGCCTTTGACCTCCCCACCCAGATTGGTTACGATGCGGACGATCCACTCGCCAGCGGTGAAGTGGGAAAGGTTGGAGTTTCCATATCCAGTCTGGAAGATATGGAGCAGCTCTTCGAAGGTATTCCTCTCGATAAAGTCTCGACAAGTATGACCATCAACGCCCCAGCCGCGATTCTGCTGGCCATGTATATTTCTATCGCCCGCCGGCAAGGGATCGATCTTTCCTCTCTACGAGGGACCATTCAGAACGATATCCTGAAGGAGTACATCGCCCGCGGGACCTACATCTTCCCGCCAAAACCCGCGATCCGGCTAACCACAGATGTCTTCCGATATTGCCATAACTCTATGCCTCGCTGGAACACAATCTCAGTCTCCGGGTACCACATGCGAGAGGCCGGTGCTACAGCCGTGCAGGAGCTCGCATTCACGCTAGCAAATGCTATTGCCTATCTCGAAACGGGAATACAAGCCGGTTTGTCTGTAGATGAGATTGCACCGCAGATGGCTTTCTTCTTCAACGCCCACAACGACCTATTTGAGGAAATTGCTAAGTTCCGCGCCGCCCGTAGGATGTGGTCTTCCATCGTGCAGGACCGTTTCGGTGCACGCGACCCCCGATCCTGGCGGCTGCGCTTCCACACGCAAACCGCGGGGTCAACCCTGACGGCTCAGCAGCCGATGAACAATATCACCAGGGTTACGATCCAAGCGTTGGCTGCCATCCTCGGAGGGACCCAATCCCTGCATACGAATAGCCTGGATGAGGCGCTCAGTCTCCCGACAACACACGCTGTCCAGGTAGCTCTGCGGACACAACAGATTTTAGCCCACGAGAGCGGTGTTGCCGACACGATCGATCCGCTGGGCGGCGCGTATGCAGTCGAATCTCTGACAGACGAGATTGAAAGGCGCACCAAAGCGTACCTTGAGAATATCGACGCGATCGGCGGTGCACTTGCAGCCGTCGAAAGTGGTTACATGCAACGGGAAATCCAGGAATCCGCATACAGAACCCAGAAGCAGATCGAAAGCGGAGAGACAATTGTCGTTGGCGTTAACGCTTTCCAGGCAGATGAGCCAACACCGCCTGAGCGCCTGAAGGTTGATCCCTCGATAGAACAATCTCAACGAGCTCGACTGAAAGAGTTCCGCGCCAAGCGAGACAAAGATCAATTGGATTTTGAATTACAGCGAATCGCATCAGCCGCCCCTGGCGAGGAAAATTTAATGCCGCTTTTCATCGAAGCCGTAGAAGCTGGCGCCACACTTGGCGAGATATGCAACTGCCTGCGTGAAATATGGGGTGAGTACCACTCGCCGTCGGTTTTCTAACCCATTCTTACGCTCTACTCATACGATCTCCCCTGTCGACGGATAGAGATGTACTCCCTATTAAAACGATATTCAACTGTCCACCCGAAGCATTCCTCGCTTCTGAAAAACTAGACATCAGAACAAGGAAAGATGTGTTTCACCTTGGAAGGGCTACCAATTTACTGTTCCAACCTTGTCAGAGGAATTTCTCATGATCAGAAATCTATCTTAGAATGTCCCCAAACCAAGGCCACAAGAGGAATTATGACTTCAGTCAAACGCATCAATCATATCGCCATCGTTGTCGATGAGATCGAAGACGCTCTTCATTTCTGGCGCGATGCCCTGGGGTTAAAGGTCGCGCGCGTTGAAGAAGTGCCGGACCAGGATTCCATCGTCGCTTTCCTGCCTGTTGGGGACATGGAGATCGAGTTAGTTAAACCAACATCTGACGAGGGTGGAATTGCGCGCTATCTAAAAAAACGCGGACCAGGGGTCCACCACATTTGCTTCGAAGTTGATGACATCGAAACATCACTAGAATCGTTGAAAGCAAACGGTGTGCGCTTGATAAACAGCGAGCCGGCCATCAGCACCAGTGGGAAGAGGTTTGCCTTCATCCATCCCGAAAGCACACATGGTGTTCTAATTGAGCTTTACGAACTTCCCCCTAAGTAACCTGTAATCCATCTTGCACGTTCACTCAGCATCGCTACCCGTGCTCTTGACGGTCCGAAAAGCCATGAAGCCAATGCCGACAACCAGCTAAGATAGGTCAATAAGGATCAGGATAAATCTTCGCTTCTTTTTCGTGCTTTTCTCCGAGTGTAAAAAACAGCTCCCATCGCGCCTTCGGCCCTCTTACTGGCATTTTCCCATAATTCGCGGTTAACCCGCAACCCCGCCATGTTAGCGGCGGGGTTGGGCTAAAACGACCGGGAGGAGTCGCGATTATTCGCTAATGCGAACCGCTTCCTGAATTGCCCCTGTTGGTTGTTGAGGTCGACCTGAAAGTATTTGGGCAGCAATCGCCAAACTTGATGTCATCCCCAGGCCGGCAGCCATTGCCGCCATGCTGTAGAGAACGATCATGATCGGGGAGATAAGCACGAAGGTGATTGGTGAACCAATCTCCTCTCCCAGCCCGGGCGCAATCAATGCCGTCATGATCGAGATCGGAGCGAAGAGTAGATAGCCAACGTTAACCAACCCCACGCTTAAATTAGTCTTGAAAATATTTCGAACGCCGAAATACAGAAACCCGCTGAGTACTCCGGCAATGAAGAGACCAAACACCTCGGCGATCAGGTTCAAGCCAGACGGCAGATAGCCGAAGTGCAAAGCCATGAATCCCATGCCAACTGCTGGCCAGGCCAAACCAATTAAGACCAGACTTATTTTTCGTTTCTTATCCATGATTTCCTCCCGGCGCTAAACAACTCCATAAGCGCCTAACGGTCTTGTTGGCCCTATTCTTTCATAAATCCCATCGCATGGGGT
>JAUWDI010000153.1 GCA_030608865.1 Anaerolineales bacterium
TGAGCTGAAGTCCCGGTTGAAACGATGAAGCTCCTCACAAGATTATTTCCGTCGAAGGCAGTCACTCGCTGCTCGCTTAGATCCACGTCGATCCACCGGCCTTCATCCGCCAATTGATCTAGAGAAACGTTGAAGGTCGAGAGATACGAAAGGGCATGAGTGGGTGTGGCCGTTGGCGTAGGTGTTGCCGTCGGTGTTGCCGTTGCCGTCGGTGTTGCCGTGGGTGTATTCGTGGGAGTTGGCGTCATCGTCGCTTTCGCCAATGGCTGTTGGTAGATTTGCGGCTGTAGAGCGGAGGCGGGTGCGCCTCCCAACCAGATTCCCACTCCCGCGGCTAAAACCACCGATGAGATGAAGACTCGCTTGGGCAAGATACGCCGTTGCGCTAGAACATCAAGAGGAGTAATTTTCGGAAGGAGATCCTCGGGGATCCGCGCTTCCCGCAATGCTGCTTTTCGTTCTCCCGAAGGCAGACGCCGAACCAGCCAGCGAATCGCTTTTTTCGCTGGTTTACTCTTCGGGTTGATTTCCAATGCACGCGCCGCGTAGGCCAGCCCTGCGCGCGGCTCCGAAACGGCAGCTAAAGTCAACCATCCTTTTTCAGAAAGCGGATCGAGCTTGACCGCCAGGCGCGCAAATCTCCTCGCCTCGGAGATGTCTCCCCTGCGTAGTGCTGCATGAGCTCGGTCGGATGGATCCATCGATGGATCCTGTTGGCTAAAATCTTCCGGACTCATGGCGTACTCTCCCACGGGAGGCTGGCGGGTTCATTATTCACATAGCAAAGTATACCGTCCGCGATCCCGCGGGCTGCTTTCTCTGGTTGAGAAGTGAGGAAATCCCGATCAAGATAGAGAAAGCCAGTCTCGATGATCGCTGCCGGTGTCTGGCTGTGAATCTCGCGGAATGTGTGATATTCCGTCATGTCGCGTGTGATGCTGCCTGCATGGAAAGCTAAATCGGTCGCCCGGTGATAACGATCAATGATGCAATCGACCAACCGTTGTGATTTATCTGGAACAACTGTGTCCAGCGCACTGACAACTTTATATCCAGTCGCATAGTCGTTAATTGGGATGCAGGAATCGGCATGGATGGAAACTAACGCCACAGCCCGATATTCAAAGAGTCGCGAGTCAAACTCCTCCAAGATATCCACTTGCAGCCCCGCTGCCTCGAGTGCTCGTGCGGTAAGATATCCCACGTTGGTGTTAACTTCCAATTCCGTCAAGCCATCCTCGCAAATAGACCCGGGATCACTACCGCCGGTATTCGGGTTAATCCCTGAATGCCCTATGACCAATCCAATTCGTAGTTCGGTCTCCTCCGGAGCAGATGGCACAATAGCTGACGGGCCATTCTCCTGTGCCCCACCTTCCAGGGCAGCCGCGAATTGATTCGCCAGCTCCCCGGGGTTCAAGCTAGCGGGTGTCCATGCCGTAAAAAGCGTCGCCAAGATTCCGGCGACGATAAACGTCACCGAAAGATGGCGTAGAATTTGGCGTGTTATCGGCTGCTCGTTGGCATCCGTACTGCGGAAGCTGATAGGGCTGCGCATGCCTCTGTTCTCTCAAATAGGTGGCTTGTCATTATATCAGCGGAAGTCACATCAAACTACGTGACTCAAGTACCCAGGCGTATGGTTGATGGTTTGGATCAGAAATCGGCCACAAATTACTTTACATAATACAACAATGAAACCGCTCTTTGCTGCCATTATCACACACCTTCTCTTTTCAACATGAGTGGCGCACGAACTAGCCGCAAAATCACGTATTCTCCAATCCACAGACTGAATAGCGCGTTCAAGGGTAGAATGGCAGAAGCTATCGAACCGAAATCGGGATCATGCATAAGGAAATTGGATGAAGGACACCTTCAGCGAACGAAGCGAACTTACACGTTCAGAGTTTCAGCGTTACTCACGCCAGCTTCTACTGCCCGAGATTGGCTTGCAGGGCCAGGAGAGACTTAAGGCATCATCGATCCTCATCGTAGGTGCAGGCGGTTTGGGTTCGCCCATCTCCATGTATCTCGCTGCAGCGGGTGTTGGACGAATCGGACTCGTCGATCACGACGTTGTCGAATTAACGAACCTGCAACGCCAGATCATCCACGGCACTTCTCGGATTGGTGAGCGGAAGGTTCTCTCTGCCCGGGACCGCTTGTCAGACATCAACCCGGAAGTCGAAGTCGTTTTGTTTGACGAACCATTCACTTCAGAGAATGCTGAGCAGATATCCCAACCCTTTGATTTGCTCATCGACGCCTCAGACAATTTCCCCACTCGTTATCTGATTAACGATCTTTGTGTCCTAACTGGGAAAGCGAATGTTTCCGGCTCGGTCTCGCGTTTTGACGGGCAAGTCAGCGTATTCTGGGCGGAGAAAGGCCCTTGCTACCGCTGCCTTTTCCCCGATCCCCCACCTGTGGGTTTAATCCCCTCTTGCGCCGAGGGTGGTGTACTCGGCCTGCTTCCGGGAACTATCGGGACTCTCCAAGCAACAGAGGCTATCAAACTGCTGCTCGGAATTGGAACGCATCTCATCGGAACGCTGCTTATCTATGACGCCCTGGATATGCGCTTTGAGATGGTCAAATTGAAGAAGAACCCTGAATGCAAGGTCTGCTCGCAAAATCCCTCGATTACACAACTGATCGACTACGAGGCTTTCTGCGGTGTTCCCGGACACGACAATGACGAGAGCAGCCATGCACCCGATTGGGAAATCGAGCCTTCCGGGCTTGTTGAGAGGCTGGCAAGCGGTGAATCCATCCATCTAATCGACGTGCGTGAGCCACACGAGCTGCAAATCTCCGCCCTCCCCAACGCCGACTCCATTCCCCTTGGCTCAATGGCGACCCGTATGGCCGAGTTGGAGGATACTGAGGAGATCGTTCTATTCTGTAGAACAGGCATACGCTCTACACGAGCGCTGCACCTCCTGGCCGGCGCAGGTTTCCAGAAAACTTTGAGCTTACAGGGTGGCATCAACGCGTGGGCACGGCAGGTAGATCCGACTCTACCCGTATATTGACCAAAACTTCCTAAGTTTTATTAGCCGCGTTCTCCTGCGAACACATGGAGCAAGGTGACACACTCACATTCACATCGTAATGCATAATGATCCAACTCATGGTTTAATTCCCTCATCATGACTGGGAAAAATTGGATGGTAATTAAAAGGTGGGTACTGCCATTCCACCCCCACACAGCAAAAAAGGATAAGCCAGGTCCTTGGTTCCTCGTTTCCATGTTTTTCGCTGCACTCACCATCGGGTCCTGCTCCGCCTTTCCAGGAATGATTCAGAATCCCGATCCACAACAAACCCAAATCCCAACAACCCCAACCGCGATCCCTTCCAGCCCCACACCTGCACCTGAAATCGAAATCATTACTCTTGATCTAATCCCGGGTCAGGCTCCGGATTCGTGGCAGGTAATTGGAAGGCTGATCAACAAAGCCGAGTTCCCACTTGGCGGAATTTCGGTCACAGTTACTCTGCTCGGGGCAGAAGGGGTTGA
>JAUWDI010000086.1 GCA_030608865.1 Anaerolineales bacterium
GCCCCACTCTCAACGAGGGGCATTCCCTGAAAAGGTTTAGCGCTTGAGCGGAGAAAGGTAACGAGATCTGCGTTTCCCCACGCTGCCTGAACTTCACCGTGAACATTCGCAACGGCTGCAACAAAGTGGTGGGACGACTCGACGATACCGCCACGCATGATGTCCACCTTCGTCTTGTCACTCATCGATTGAAATGCTTCCGGGAATTTTGCCAACGCAATTTAAGCGGAGAGCTTCATCCATCTAAGCGCCATCAGGGAACTGCAGCAAACTTTGGTCCAGCAGTCCGGTTTTCAAGCGCTTGAGTATCAAATCTTGTTGAATAGATCGAATGCTGAAATCTCCCAAGAGATCTACCGCCAAGCGCTCTATCTCCTCATCGCGGTTCTTGCCATCCTCCAGCTTCTCGACTCGACTCTGCACTTTCCTCAGGAAACGAGCCATATGGTTGATATCTTTACGCTCGATTCGCCCCCCGCAAGATGAGATCAGAGTATACGATTTCATATCGGACCCGCGCAGTTCATCCAAGCTATTCAGCCATGGTTCAAGAACTGCGACTCCAACATAGGGGGGCTCATCTATGGTTACAGTATCCCCAAGAAAAACAACGGATAAATCTGGAATTACCATCCACATAGAGCCAGGGCGAGGTCCGGGTCGGTGCAGAAAAACAATTTCCTTTCCTCCCATATGGATAACCATTCTCTCGGAGAAGGTTATCTCTGGAATTGCATTGTTCACCCCAGTAATTCGTTTCAATTGATCCGCTTCAGCCCCTATCGGATGCGCATTGCCCTTGAAGGTATCTGCCCATTCGCGGATGGCTTGTAGGGTTTGGTCTTGTGCAATAGCTGGTAATGCCAAGGTTCGCGAACCCAACACACGGTCAGGGTGAGAATCAAGTAAGACTAAAAATCTGGGCTGTCCTCGCTCGCTTACCACTTTAAACCATTCTTCCACATCCTCAGGATGAAGAGGTGAATCGACGAGCAAGAGCCCTTGCCCTATGACCACCAGGCCCAGGTTCACGCCTATATATTTGTTTTCAAGATATACATTTGGGGCTATCTTTTGCATGCATGCTCCCTAATCTTCGGTCGCTGGGATCATTATACCGGGAGCGTAAAGGTAAAAGTCGAACCCTTCCCTTCTTCGCTCTCAACCCAGATCTGACCTTCATGTGCCTCCACCGCTAAGCGGCAGAAAGCCAAGCCAAGTCCAAGCCCTTTGGGGCGATCCTGCCCCCCGAGGCGGGTGAACTTCTCAAAGATGCGTTCCCGATCTCTCGGCGAAATTCCCACCCCGCTGTCCTTAACTGCAATTTGCAAATAGTCTTCAATTTGCCTCACTGAAATTTGAACCAAATCTCCTCCCCGGGAGAATTTAATCGCATTTTCCAACAGATTAATTAACACGCGGCGGACCATGTCCACGTCCATAAGGACCATGGGCAGCCCGGGAGCCAATTCCATTCGCAGCTGCTGGCCCTTCGCTTCTGCTGTCGGATGTACCTCTTCGACGGCTTCTGCAACCAACGCTCCGATTGAAGTCTCGGATTTATTCAGGACTGCTTGATCCGTCTCCAGGCGATCGAGATCAAGCAGCGACTCGACCAATCGTGAAGCTCGTCGGCTGGAGCGCGAAGCAATCGAGAGGACCGCTTGAATCGTCTCATCGTCACCAACTAGAGATTCCCTAAGTACTTCAAGACTCGAGATGATATTCCCCAGCGGTGAGCGCAAATCGTGAAAAATCATCGAAGTCAGATCAGAGCGTAGCTTCGCAAGCTCCAGGCGCTCTGTAACATCACGTAGTATCCACTGAAGGAAGGACACCGCCTCTATATCAATTCTTTTTACGTACACTTCAACGGGTAAATATTTCCCTTGTTCATTGGTAACTTGACTATCGTAGGAGATCGTTTCTCCAAGAGAGAGTTCACTCAAATCAGCAGATAAAAATTCCTTATCTATCATGTGGAGATTAGAGATATCTAATCCGAGCAACTTGGTACGTGGTAAACCTAACATTGTCTCGGCGCGATTATTTGCGTCGGTTATTTCACCAGCAAGGTCCGTGATTAGGATGGTGTCAATGCTGTCTTCGAACAGGCTTGCGTAACGTTGACGGGCCGCTTGAGTCTCTTTGAAAAGTTGTGCTCGAACGATCGCCGCACCTGCCAGGTCCGCGATACCCCTCAATAACTCGATCTGTTCAGGCGCCAGGTCGTCCCCGCGCGGGTTGATCGCTTCGATCACACCGATTATTTTATCCTGAACCTGAATAGGCACACTTGCCATAACTCGAGTTGTATAGCCGATAAGTTCATCTACTTTAGAATGGAATCGTGGGTCAGATTGCACATCTGGTACAAACACAGCTTCCTTATGTTCAACGACCCAACCCGCCAGACCCTGGCCCTTCATCAGGCGAAGACCAACAATCTGTCCAGCTCCCCTCCCGCTAGCTACCCGGAATTCAAGCTCACCGGTCTTTTCATCGATCAAAGCCAATGACGCAGCCTCGACTTCAAGACTGTCCATGGTGCGCTCGGTTATCCGCTGCAGGACCTCATCAAGATCCAGGCTGGCAGTTACCGAGCGTGCCGTCTCGGTTAGCGCCGTCATGGACTGAACACGTCTCTGAATCTCGCCATAGAGCTGGGCGTTCGCGACGGCTGTTGCCGCTTGATCCGCGAAAGCAGAAACCAATTCCGCATCCTTAAGACCATAAGCGCCGACACGGTGACTGTCCACATTCAACACACCTACAACTCGGTCTCGCACAATAAGCGGAGCGCCAATCCATCCCCTGATCATTCCTGATTCCTTAGGGCTTCCACGCTCCACCCATGCCGACTCTTGTTGGACATCTGTGATAACCATGATCTTACCGGCTTTAAATACTTCGACCCCCAGCCCACCTTCATCAATCCGCAGCGAATGGTTAAGCACTTCCTTAATATCAGTAAACCCGAATGCGGCAACCGGTTGTAAATGGTCGTCGTTAACTAAAAAAACGCTGGCGCTATCGTACTCAATGACGCGACGCAGTTGTTCGAGGACTTGCTCGAAGACGCTGGTGGGATCCAAAGATGAACTGATCGTTCGCGCGATCTCTTGAAGCGTAGAGGCAAACCGCCTTCGTTCTTGCTCCGCACGGAACAGATGCGCATTGCTCACGGCGACCCCTGCCTGATCCGCTATAGCTGTTGCTAAGGCGAGGTCTTCTTCAGTGAAACCGTTTGGTTTGCGTCGCGCCAGCGTTAATGCACCGACAATATGCTCCCTTGCAAGCAAGGGCACGCTTATCACGGACTGCGGGGCCCCATCTGTCTTATCATCAGGTTTTTGCAGCCACCGTTTGTCCTTGGAAGTGTCTTGTATAAGCACTGCCTGGCGATTCTCCACCACCCACCCAGCCAGACCCTGTTCGTAGGTATCTCGTAATTGTTCGGCTGAATGGTCATGGACCTTCCCCCCATAGGCGATGGCTCCTTCGGTCACATCTCCATGCTCATCGAGCACAAGGATACTCCCCGCGGGTGCCCCTACAGCTTCGAGTGTAAGCTGCAATACGCGCTGCAGCAGCTCACGCAGGTCGAGCTGTTCGGTGAGCTCTCGGCTGATCGAATATAAGAGGTCAAGCGAGGCTTTCGTACGCTCAGTCACAGGTCACTTCACATCACACTCATTTGTTTCAATCCGGTGCCGGTATTGAAAAGGACAACCCGTTCGCTGGGACCCACTTCCCCGGCAGCGGCCATTCGGCGTAAACCAGCCAGTGTAGCCGCCCCTTCTAAGCAAGTATGAATACCTTCCTTCTGAGCCAGTTCGGCTTGAGCTTGAAGGAACTCATCATCAGTTACAGCAATTCCTGTGCCGCCGCTTTCACGAATTGCGCTCAGCACCAACCGATCAGCATAGACTTGAGGAACCCGTATCCCGTGTGCTGTCGTCTCTGCATTTTCCCAGGGTGCGATACGCGCCTCGCCCTTCTCGAGCGATTTCACGACAGGTGCGCAGCCTTCAGGCTGAACACACACCATCCGCGGCCTACCCGCACCGATCCAGCCCATCGCCTCCATCTCAGAAAACGCTTTCCACATTCCAACCAACCCCGTACCGCCGCCTGTGGGGTAAATAATGACTTCTGGTAGCTCCCAACCGAAGGCTTCCGCCAACTCAAACCCCATCGTTTTTTTACCTTCAACGCGGTAGGGTTCCTTGAAAGTCGAGATCCCAAACCAACCGTTCTCCGCGGTTTGCAGTGCGGCTTGCCTGCCCGCTTCATCGATCAAACCATCAACAAGAACCAATTCTCCGCCGTGCACAGCAACCTCGACCTGGTACACAAGAGGCGCATCCGCGGGCATGAAAACATGCGCTTCCATCTCAGCGCGTGCGGCATAAGCAGCCAAAGCGCCACCAGCGTTGCCAGCTGTCGGGATCGAGAGCGCTTTAGCTCCGAGTTCTTTGGCTCGCGAGACTGCAACCGCAAGCCCTCGAGCTTTAAACGTACCGGTGGGGTTGCCCCCTTCGTCTTTAACAAAGACCGATCCGATCTCAAGTTCAGCCGCGATCCGAGGCACAGGTAGCAGGGCTGTATCGCCTTCCCCCAGCGTTAGACAAAACTCATGGTTCTTAACCGGAAGCAGTTCATGCCAGCGCCACATGCCTCTAGGGCGGCTTGAGATCTGCTCTTTATCTAAGCTGTCGGCGTAATTCACCAAATCGTAGTGACAGAGCAGCGGCGAATCACATTTGATACATATGGTTTGAAGCTGCTCATGATTAAAAAGCTCCCCACATTCAGGGCACTCCAAACTCGTCAGTTCACTCATGTTTTTTGAGTATAGCATAGCATTCCGGCTTGAAACTACATTACATAAGTTCCGTTTACCGCAGATGATATGTTCAAGTGTTTTGAGGACATAACCTATTCAAACCACATCGGGCAACTTAGTCGTATGATATCAAGCCGTTTTTGCTGCGCTGGCTCATCGCTGCATTGTCATCCCTTCGGCGTTGTGTATCGGCGCTCATCGTCCAATTAGGAACTCTCTGCATGTGCTGCTAATGATGGCGTGAGCGGGTTGTCATTAAAACAACGCGCCATCACCACGGCGCGCAATAAATGATTAATCCTTGGTTGACTAATTTAGAGTTGCGCTGTTTTTAGCTCCCTCCGAAATACCGGCGTGAATAATCCCAGCGATGATCGTGGCTCGGATTCAGCTCGATGGCATAAGAGTTCGGGTCGAGATGACGCTGCTTACTCGATAAAAATCTCGACGCGTTCACCATCTTCTTCATCCACGATATCGATGATTTTCCCGGCCATTCCCTGAGTTAGCGCTTCGGCCAAGTCCTCCATAACTGCCTCTTCC
>JAUWDI010000117.1 GCA_030608865.1 Anaerolineales bacterium
AGCTTGAGATCCGGTCCGATCACAATGACCGAGCGGCCCGAGTAATCTACGCGTTTACCGAGCAAATTGCGGCGGAAACGACCTTTCTTTCCTTTTAGCATATCGCTCAAGGATTTCAATTCCCGCCTGCCTCGACGTGACAGCGCTTTGCCGCGTTGTGAATTATCGATCAGAGAATCAACGGCCTCTTGAAGCATCCGCTTCTCATTGCGGACGATCACATCTGGAGCACCTAGCTCTACAAGACGCTTTAGACGATTGTTCCGGTTAATCACCCTTCGGTAGAGATCGTTGAGATCAGAAGTAGCAAACCGACCACCATCCAACTGGACCATGGGGCGAAGATCTGGAGGAATGACAGGCAATATTGTCATGACCATCCATTCGGGTTGATTTCCAGATCGCCGAAAGGCTTCGACAACTTTGAGACGCTTGGTAGCTTTCTTCTTGCGCTGCTTGCTTCGCGTGGTACGTACTTCAGTCCACAGGTCTTCAGCAAGTTGAGCCAAATCGATATGCTGGAGAATCTCAAAGAAAGATTCTGCGCCCATATCCGCCCGGAAGACCTGTCCCCACTTCGACTTCAATTCACGGTAGCGCGTCTCGCCCAGAAAAAGCATCTGGTCGATGCTTTCCAACTCTTCACGATCTTCTTCTAGTTGCTCTAATGTCTCGACCCCTTCGTCGATGATGGTGTCTTCGACTTGAGAGAGCGCAAGATCTGTGTCAGCTTTTACCGTTTCCACTTCCATCTTGAGGGCTGCGAGTTTTTGATTGCGCTGCTCCTTGAATGCCGATTCAACCTTGTCAAGGTGGGATCTCACCGCCTTTTGGACCTTCTTAAGATGGTCCTTGTTGATCTCATCACCTTTCTCGGCAATAGCTACATCAAGAGCCTTGA
The DNA here is from genome assembly GCA_030608865.1 of Anaerolineales bacterium. Next base: position 902 of record JAUWDI010000117.1, read on the forward strand.
AGTGAATCGGACTGCGAATGGTCTTTCCCTGCTTGTCGGACAGACTGCTTTCCAGACGCTGTCCTTCGCGCATAACTGGGGCAATTTCCTCCGCAACCTCTTCATCATAGGCTGCCTGTATCTCTTTCTTCCTTTTGCTGATCTCTGCAAGTCTTTCTTTCTTCTCCGCTCTGATGTCCGCCCGGCGTTGTTTGAGCGCTTCCTTCTCTTCTTTCGCCCGGAGAGCTAGCGCTTCCTCAATACGCTTTAACGCCTTGCCCCTCGCATCTTCGTCGACATAAGTGACGACGTACTGGGCGAAATACAAAACGCGGTCAAGATTGCGACGGGAGATATCCAGGAGTAATCCAAGGTAGGATGGAACCCGCCGTGTATACCAAACGTGTGCTACTGGGGCAGCAAGCATAATATGCCCCATCCGCTCTCGGCGAACAGAAGAGCGAGTAACCTCAACTCCACACTTCTCACAAGTAATCCCTTTGAAGCGGATGTTCTTGTACTTGCCGCAATAGCACTGCCAATCCTTCGTCGGCCCAAATATCGCTTCACAGAAGAGACCGTCTTTCTCCGGTCGTAGTCTGCGGTAGTTAATCGTTTCTGGCTTTAATACCTCGCCATGTGACCAATTACGGATGGTCTCCGGTGACGCTAGGCTGATTCGGAGTGCTCGAAATCCCTTAGAATCCACTAATCTACTCCCTCGCGAGTGGCGATGGTTGAAATGTATCGGCGATCTTATTCGAACATACGTGCTACTGTGAGTACGAACGAAAACAAGCGCATGAGGCGTCTTTTAACCTCAAGCGCTTCTTACGCCGACCAACAAATCGGTTATCACGACGATTACGAGTGGAATTATATCGAATAACCTAGGTGTGTCAAGAGAAACCTAGCTGAATGTGCGGTCACCCACTAGGTTCAGACATGTTCTTCTTACCCGGGAACTCTCCATTCCATCGTCCCGGAAATAATTCTAAGGCCCGCTGCGCGGCTTTCACAATATGGGGATCACGGTCGAATTTCAATTTCTGAAGCGCAATCTGCGCTTCTGCAGTATGCCACTCAACCAGTTTCAATAAGGCCACCATTCGTGACCGATTATTATCAGCTTGCTTGGGCTCGCCACCCTCTTGGATGTAGCCCACCCGGGGCTGCTCAACGATCTCTATCAACACCGGGACTATTGCTGGGTGCGGTATCTGCGTCAGTTCTTGGACGGCGGCATGTGCCTCCTCCAAGTCTGCCAGACGAAGCGCACGGAATCGGAGTAGCTGGATGGTTGTGAATATCGCTAATTCGCGAACAAGTGGGTCAGGATCATCCATCGCCGCGACAATCTCAGCAACGCTATCCTCATCTTGAGCCATACCCGCGCGGTTGGCGAAGGCGATTGCTTCCTTCATCCGAATCGCCGGGTCGCTTACGCGTAGGTCATACTCAGTTCTTGCACGCTCAAGCAAGCGGCCAGCAGGAGTTTGTTGAGATAAAATTGGCTGCTCTTCAGTAAAGCCTCGCTCATCAGGAGGCGTATCCATCAAGGTTAACGCATTTTGGACAGCCGGGGTTACCAGCTCTTCGTTAAACTCAAGTAAGTCATTCAAGTAAGATCTTAAGCTGGTTGTCCCAGGCTGTTGAGTCACTTCACGCGCACGCCTTCGCCAGAGATTCACATCCTCTGCTATCTGCTGCTGTTCAACCCGGAGAGCTTGCTGCTGCTCACGAATCGTTTTCTTCTCTTCTTCATCAGCATCCGGTATCTGCCGCCCAAGATCATCCAACTGCTCGCTCAGTTGGATGAATTCTTGCTGAACAGCACTGGCCTTGCGCTCCAATGCTGCCTTTACTTGTGGCAACCCAATTCCTATAGCCAGGGAATGCCTCCATCCTATCTATCAGAAGGATCGGATAACGTTTGTCTGCTGATTAGTGTTAACTAAGCCAACGTCGCAAATGCTCTTGATGTTTAATTGTAGAACCCATCAAGAGATGCTTCAATGAAAACGAGCACACTAGTCAGTATAGATAAGGACCTAGACGGCGTCAACCAGTTCCCAAGTTCTACTTCTCCCACCTATTGTTGACAACATTTAGGGTAAGCAAGACACAGAGAGGCATTGACCAATATCCGATACGCTTTTAGAATGCATCGGGTTATAAAAAGAAAATACAGGAGGAGTATTGCATGGCGAAGATCGCTGACATTGAAGGTATTGGGCCAAAGTTCGCAAAGAAACTACAAGCGGTGGGAGTTAGATCTACAGGTCGGCTCCTCCAGATTGGTGCCGATAAACGAGGGCGAAAGGATCTGGCTGAGGAGACCGGAATCTCTGAGAAGCTCGTCCTTGAATGGGTAAATCTCGCTGACCTTATGCGTATAAAAGGGATAGGAGAAGAATATAGCGATCTCCTCGAAGAAGCTGGTGTAGATACAGTGAAAGAACTCCGTCATCGCACGCCAGAGAACCTTTTCGATGCACTCGTTGAGATCAATGAGAAGAAAGCCCTCGTTCGCAGGCTTCCTTCGCCAAAACAAGTAAAATCCTGGGTCACCCAAGCCAAAAAACTCCCTCCTGTCGTGAAATACTAACTACACTATTGGGCTTGCTGTCGAGGAAATCAGATCATTTTTCTCACTGAATATCACAAAGGGATGGTTCCGGTTCTATAGACAAATCCTAATATCGTCTCATTTATCGGTTCCCAGGTTATCGCCCCCCTAGGCCAGCATTAACTCTAGTCGCCTGTGATCATGACGTCATGCGTGTTCTTCGAGGGGAAAAAGTCATGAGTGCCGGCATCGATAAGATTCCCAACATGGAGCTAAGCAAGATGCGAGCAACTTTCCTCGCTGAGGACGGAAGAGAAATTCCATCCGTTACAGAAGACGAAATGCGAGAAGTCGATCGAATTGCTGTCCAGGATTTCCAGCTTGGTGTTCTCCAAATGATGGAAAATGCGGGAAGAAACCTGGCTTCTCACGTTATTGATGCCTTCGTTGGGACAACAGGAATAATCACCATCCTCGCCGGATCAGGTGGGAACGGAGGTGGCGGCCTGTGCTGCGCCCGACACCTCCATAATCGAGGTTTCAGAGTCCACCTCCTTATGACGAGACCTGCGGAGGCCTTGGAAGGAGCGGCAGGAGCACAGTTCGCCATCCTCTCGTCAGCGGGGATGATCGCCGCAAGATTAGAAGATTCAGAGAAGTTGATCTCCGAAGCAACCGTTGTCATCGACGCATTGATCGGCTACAGCCTGCAAGGCGCGCCGCGCGGCAACACCGCACTGTTAATCGAAGCAAGTAACCGGTGGGCAAAGAAAGTA
>JAUWDI010000168.1 GCA_030608865.1 Anaerolineales bacterium
AAAATCCCATCCGAGGTCGGTTGCCACGCGTGCACGCAGAGCATTGAAAGCCTCATCGGCTGCATCAGAGAGAGATGGATTGGGTGCAGTCACTCCTGGAAGGGGCACAAGCGATAGACGGTCGATCGTTGCATCCGAAGAAGTTAGTTCGACCACATAAAGAGGGGGGCTCTCCGCTTCATCTTCTCCAAATTGATATGCCGCTGCTGGCAGACCCCCCGCCGTCCAAAAAAGATCCTCAATATTAAAGTGAATCGGGAGTCCCGGCGGCTGCCCTCCATTATAGGCATAGGTGACCAGCCATCGTTCATACGCGTCTTCAAGAACAGCAATCAGCGCCTTTGCATCAGGCGACCAGCGCACACCGTGGCCTTGTCCATTGGGTGAGGATGGTAGTTCGCCTTCAATTTCCTTGATCAAGATCTCCTCAATGCCCATCCGTTCGATCGAGTAAGCCAACAGGTTACCTTGCGGATTATAAGCAGGGTCGCTCTCGGCTAACTCGATCGTGTGTGTTAGATTAACAAAGCGTTCATCCGGCTGATCCAATTTAGCGATGAACACATCTGGCGAGCCATCACGATCCGAAATGAAAGCGATCCGCCGGCCGCCCGCGTCCCAATCGGGAGAATTATCGTTCGCAGGATGATTTGTTAACTGGATCACATCTTCATCATCCATAACTGGCAGGATGTATATATCAAAATCACCATCGTAATTCGCTTCATAGGCGATCCAACGGCCATCCGGTGACCAGGTTGGGCTACCTTCGAAACCCGGGGTTTCCGTTAACTGCCGTAATTTCCCGGAGTTTAGATCCAGCAGATAGAGATCCCAGTAGAGTCCGCGGTTTGAAGTGAAAGCAAGTAACCCCTCCTCCGCATTGAACGCCGGGTTCCGATCGTCCCATTCGCCAAATGTGATCTGAATTGGCTCGGCTTCTCCAATAACGTATGCCCATAAATGGCTGCGCGCCTGTGTTCGAGCTGTGAAAAAGACCGTGCCCTGCGATGCGTTATGCGTTGAGTTTGCAGTAGATGCAGCTGATGGGGCTCCCTGAATAGTCCCTGCGCTCTTTGTTGGCGCTGCTGCCAATGAAGTGGCCAACGCTGAAAGTGTTGGTTCCGGTGGATCAGACTGTCCGGGTGGGCGAAGTTTCAGGCTATACCATCCCAGAAATACAATGCCGACGAGAACGACCACCAAGAAAATCCGGTAAATCCAGATTCTCACCGGCTGGCGTTCTCCGTTTTTCTCTGCGGATTGTATTGGGTCGTCAGACATACCAATGCCTCATCATTGGGGCGCGATCATAACATCACGCGCACATGTTCACCAAGCATGCAAGCTCGATGCCAGAGTGTATAACAGTGAAAGCGATTATCGGCAAATGCGGGAAACGGGCTAAAAAAGATGCCTGGGAGCCGGCTTAGTGTCGGCTCCCAGTGCTTACCCCCCTCCTATCCCCCTGTTGAGAGAGGTTCAATCTGACCAGCGAACGGCAGCAATCTGCGGTGGAATTTGGAACCTATCTGCGAAACCTCGTTTTTTACCACCGTTTACTCGATACGCGTCGAGCAAGGCTTCTGGAATAAGGAGATGGCGGGCGAAATACTCTGCTGATTCACGCAAGTTTGGCAGAAGGAGATCAGGTAGCCCTAACGCACGACCGTGTTTGCTGGTGATCAATGCACTCAGCATTTCACGTGCTAAAGCAAATCGCCTTTCGTCCTGTTCCAGATCAATCCGCACGAAGATACTGCCGCGCCTGCTCGGCGGGCGAGCGAATGTCGCATCCCACATATTGGAGTACATATCCACGACGCCGAAGTCCGCATCGTAGATGGGAGGTGGCTGCTTCAGCATGTCCTCCACCTGGATAGGTGGCTCGGTCACGCTGAAATAGTCCAGCAACCCTTTTGCGAGGTTGCGCAAGAACCATTCGCGCTCTTCTCGAGAGAATGGGATCACGCTACATGCTCTCTATCGGACGTATCTTCATCGCCAAACAAGCCTACGGCCGGAGATGGCAGCTCGATGCTGCGTACCGGTACTTCCGCGGCCTTCACCACACGGTAAGCCAGAAGTGTGAACTCAGCGAAGGAGTTCGCTTCAAGGCTGCCCAGGTGCTTTCGCACTTCGGGTGCAAATTCAAAATCGGCGATGACGTCGTCGATTTGACCTGCGGCGTGTGATTTGACGATATTCGGGTCGATGATCGATCGTGCTACTAGCGGATTTAGTGCCTGCATACTCATGTTGATCTCCTTCTGAATGTGTCTTTCTGATTTCTGCCTATATAAATTAAAAAGCAGGAGGCCCAGAGCCTCGCTGCCTGGTTAAGAAAGTCTAACGATTCGTCTGTTAGACGTAATTATCTATGAAAGTAAATGATGGAGAGCTAGATTAGCCTCCGCCACCAATCATTGGGCAACGAGCCATGATTGGGGTGACCTCCTTACTTAGATTTGTAATCCCTCAGGACTACCTTACCGCATGGCTCTCAACGGATTCTTAACGAAAATACCTGATCTAGCAATTAGGGTCATAGGAACTCAGGGCTATCGAGTTCAGCTATGATCCTGGCAAATTCCAGGGCTATCTAGCTGATTAGGCGCGTGTAGAGCTCTCGTACTTCATCCGGCGGATCCAAACCCAGTTCGTCAGAGAGAAGGCGAACATAGCGCTGGTAGTGCTCGACGACCTCGCTCCTGCGTCCTAAGCGCCCTAGCGCTTCGAGGAAGTGCATGTTGGTGTCATCACGGTAGGGATCGATCTCCAGCGCTTGACGCAGCGTTTGCAGCGCTCTTGCCGGTTGATCCCTCATCATCGCTTCCTGCGCGTTCTGCGCCAGGAGATCCAGGTACCGCAGCTCCAGCGTTCTTCGTCTCTCAAGGACCCAGTCCGAGGTGAACTCCGGTAAAAGAGGGCCGCCATAAGAATTGATCGCCTCGGTGAGGGCAAACATCCGCCTCGGGTCGCCCGGCGGCAGCCCCGCAGCAACATCGGCGGCGCGTTCAAAGCGCTCAACGTCATACTTGAGCGGGATTTCCAGATTGACCGAATACGCCGTGCCCTCGTGCAGGATGACATCCTTGCCAAACAT
>JAUWDI010000007.1 GCA_030608865.1 Anaerolineales bacterium
ATTTCCCTGAGCCGGAGGGGCCCATAATGGCTACGAATTCACCCTCATGAACGGTGAAATCGACGCCCTTAAGCGCCTCGACGACCACATCTCCCATCCGGTATTGCTTCTGAAGGCACTTGGTTTCGATAATTTCAGACACAGTAATCTCTCCAAGTATCGAGCCGGACTAACGGTGGGACAAACTCAAAAGCCCATTCACTCAATCCGTTTATTATCGATGTTTTAATGGGAATGAGAAAACGGTACTTTGGGTTGGTATAGAAAACCTTGAGTTGTAAACAATTGTTTTGGACAAATCTCTTAAGTAATAAATCGTAGGGGCCGACCTGTGTGTCGGCCCGCCTCCATCAAGCAATAAGTTCTCCGCCCTCCACATGACTAGCTTCTGGAGTCAGCAAGCTCTGCTTGCGGGCTGAAGCGAAGCTTCAGGATTTACAGAGCCCACCACTGAACTCAGCAAGCTCCGCTCACCACCGGAAGCAGAGCCTCCTCACGCCACATAGTTGAGAAGCGTGTGAGGCAGCCCCCGATCGTTCAGCCGAAAGATCTTGAGGTACCAGCTAGATTATGACGGGATATGTATGAGCGATTAGGTCACGCGTCTGCAGGGTTTAGAGGAGTTCCATTGAGGCTTTCAACTCGTGTCTCATCCCGCACCCTGCGTCGAACTCGCAGGTTAAGGGCGAGGAGCCCGACTGCAGCCGCCAGGCCGACGAGCGCCATTCCGGCCGGGTTGTCGGTTCGGTCGGCGTTACTTTCAGCGAGGAGTGCGAGCAGGATGAAGAATGTAAGTGTGCCCGTCGCGAGCGCCAGTCGGCCAACATCCGACCATGCTCCTTCTCCAGAAGCCCAACGAAAGAGATGCAATACGCCAAGAGCCAGGAGGATGAGGAACCCGATGGTTAAAACAGGAGGAATGCCAAGTTCAGGAAGCGCCCAGCCACCGATGAAGTAAGCAATGATGGAGAGAAATCCGAACATTCCGATCCAAAGCGGACGCAAGCGAGGAGCCGGCTTGGGCGGCCCGAATCGCCCGGGCATCCTCCGGGCCAGGAAGTATAGACCAACCGTGGCGATGATCGCGAACAGGTAGGGAATAAATGGAGGGCGATAAGGCGCAAGGGCGAGAGCGCCGAAGATCACAACTGCCGCCAAGAGAATGGATAAGCCGATCACACCGCGCCGGCTGGTCCAGGGCTCATCCCGCCGATCGGCGTACAGTATCTCGGTAAGCAAGATCGGAATGGCGATGCTCACCGTCGCATGGTAGAGTGTTAGGGAAACGCTCCAGACCCAATTCACACCAGCTAAGCGACCGTATGTGCCCAGGATCCCGAGATCCATCCAATTCGGGTCGAAGAAGGATTTAATCATTAACCCCTCTTCGATGATGCCGTAAGCTAAGCCGAGCGTCAGGATCGTTGGCCAACGCTTATCCCAACGCAGCGTGAGCTCGCGCGCCAGTACCGCTCCACTTCCATAAAGCGCAGGGAGGATGAGAAGCATAAAAGGATCGAAGAACTCCACCGGTGGAGCCGATCCGGAGAGCAGCTCACCGATCGCAGGAGCCAGGAAAAAGAGAAAGAGCGCAGGCGGGATTCGTTTCACGATTTAAGTCCTTTGATTGTCATTAATACCACTTCGTATTAAAGGGTACTTAAATAGCAGGAGAAATGTTGCGCTTTTTGAGCGGATTGATTTATAAAGTGAACCCCGAAGAGGATTGCTAAACAACGTGAACCCAGAATCGAGAGACAAGTTTCTTGCCTATCTGATGCTGTCTATCGGGCTTATCGCCATAGGGTTTTCGGCGATTTTCGTGTATCAAGCGGCTGTTCCCGGGACGGTGGCCAGCTTCTACCGTATGGCAATCCCAACCATCATCCTCGCGGCTCCAGCCATTAAAAGACTCCGAGAACGAAAGTGGTATGGACCGCCATTGCGCTGGGCTGTTTTGGGTGGCTTCGTTTTCGCGCTCGACTTATCCTTCTGGGCTTCCGGTGTGGTTATAAGCGGGGCAACTATTCCAACGCTGCTGGCAAATACCGCTCCAGTGTGGGTTGGGCTTGGAGCGTTGCTCTTCTTCCGCGAAGAGTTGCCAAAGAAGTTCTGGTTTGGATTGGCGATTGCACTTCTCGGAACCGCGCTGGTCTTGGGGCTCGAATCCTTCGGCGCTATTTCGTTCGATCTCGGTGCATTTTTGGGATTGATAGCCGGTATTTTCTATGCAGCGTATTTCCTGATCACACAAATCGGGCGTAAATGGTTGGATGTCCTGTCTTATTTCTGGGTTTCAGGGGTGACCGCTACAGCCGCACTTTTCATCTTTAATCTTCTCTTCAGCCAGCCCATGTGGGGCTTCCCCCCCAAGACCTATTTCAATCTCCTGGCTCTCGGCTTGATCAGCCAGGGAGTGGGTGTGTTGGCTATAAATTATGTACAAGGTCTCCTGCCGGCGACGATCGTCTCAACGACTTTGCTCGGACAACCCGTCGTGACAGCCCTGCTGGCGGGCCCTCTCCTGGGCGAAACGCTGCAGCCAGCGCAGATCGTGGGCGGAGCGGCGGTCTTGCTGGGTGTCTATATCGTCCACCACAGTCGAACGGGCGATCGATAAGTCAGAAATCTAACAGCACAATATCTGGTTGGTGGGGAAACGGGTATCAGGGGCTGTGGTCGCCGGACATGAGTAGATTGGCGATCAACCGATCGACCTTTCCCATCGGATAATTCTCCAAGTCGGGTAGCGCAACCCAGCACAGTTGATCATGATCCAGCGCCTGTGGCTCTCCGGATAGAATCAGGCACTGAAAAGCATGGACGTTGACTTTGAAATGGGTGTAGGCGTGAGGGAATATCCCCAATAGATTCCCGACCTGAACATCCACGCCTAATTCCTCCTGAATCTCTCGCCGCATGCAAGTCTCCATGCTCTCACCAGGATCCTGTTTTCCCCCTGGAAATTCCCATAAACCGCCAAGCAGTTTTCCTTCCGGCCTGCGACCGAGAAGGACCGTGTGCGCACGTTGAATCACGGCTGCCGAAACATGATAGAGGGGAACTCGCACGCCAGGTCTGGGGATGGGCCTTTCGAGCTGGGTGCCGCGAGCGTAGGCGAGACAGTCCTGCATGAGTGGGCATAAGCCGCACTGAGGTTTACGTGGTGTGCAGATCGTTGCCCCCAAGTCCATCAGCGCTTGATTGAACTCCCCGGCTTGCCCGGATGGCATCGTTTTATCAGCCCACTCGTAAATAAGGAGATCGCCCTGCCGACGGCGCGGGTCGACCTCCAGATCGATGAGTCTGGCGATGACGCGCCGCAAGTTGCCATCTAATGCGAGAACGTCGAGATTGAAGGCCAATGCGCCGATGGCTGCGGCGGTGTAGGCGCCCACTCCCGGCAAGCGCTCGAGGTCAGCGAGCTGGTCAGGGATAGCAGCGTGGAATTCCTCCAGAATCATGAGAGCAGCTTTGCGCAGATTATGGGCGCGCCGGTAGTAGCCAAGGCCTTCCCAAAGGGAGAGCACCTGATCAGTAGTGGCGCGGGCCAGGGTTTGGATATTCGGAAATTGTTCCATCCAGCGGGCATAGTAGGGGATGACCGTCTCTACACGAGTCTGCTGCAGCATGATCTCTGAGATCCATATCGCGTAGGGATCTTTGGATCGACGCCAGGGAAGATCGCGGCCATGAACACGGTACCAACCCAGAAGCTTTTCGTGTAGAGTTGCGTTCATGTGCCGAATTGTACTGGTCTGTTGGGTTAGGGGACAAGTGAAGCATGCCGCCCGCTGTATGTGTTGTGCCCTATCTAGCGATTCGATTCGGCGATTATTCAAATCGCCAGGAGACACAACCTAGGATGTGAGCGGCGGAACCAGGAGTTGTATATATGCCAACGTATGATAATGCTCTCGAAACATACCTGCGAGAAAACTTCGCGATCGAAGACGATGTGTTGTCAACTATTCGTGAGAACATCGCCGCCAGCGGGCTTCCACAAATGTCTATCAACCCGGAGGACGGACGCTTTCTCGAATTCATCGTGGCGGCATCCGGTGCGCGCCTGGCCTTGGAGATCGGAACCCTCGGCGGTTATAGCGGGACGTGGATCGCAAGAGGGCTGCCCTACGATGGCCACTTGATCACGATTGAGTTAAATCCTGAACATGCATCAGTCGCGGCTAATAATTTTCAACTTGCAGGGCTTACTGAGCGCGTAGATATTCGCGTGGGGGACGCCCATCAATTGCTTCCCGAATTGAGCACAGAGGGTCCATTTGATTTTATCTTCATCGATGCCGAAAAAATGGGCTACCCGGCGTATCTAGACTGGGCGCTTGAGAACCTTCAATCGGGCGGTATCGTCGCGGGCCACAACGCGTTCGGGCATGGTGATGTTGTCAATGCAGCGGACACAAGTGAGCGAACCGAAGCGCTGCGGGCGTTCAACCGCCGCCTTGCTGAAGACCCACGAATGGTCAGCCTGATCTTCCCCGCCGGGGATGGGATGGCGGTCGCGGTAAGAAGAAGGTAAGAGCAATGCCCTTCTTCTACGCTGCGAATCAAGGACTTGATTTTATTCCGGCTGGATTTCGATCAAGAAGGCCCTAACGATCGTGCGCCCCAGATATTGATCCGTGGTTTCGTCATACGCGTCGCAGGTGATGAGCGTCAGCCAACGGCGGGGTTTACAACCTATTCAAGAAACGGGAGGAAGATGGTAAACGATGTACCAAGCTCGGTATCACTCTCGACCTCGATCCAGCCGCTGTTTTGTTCCACGATCTCCTTACAAATAGCCAGACCGAGGCCGGTGCCAGGCTCACCCGAATCGCGCCCCGTTTTACCACGGTAGAAGCGCTCGAATAGGTGCGCTTGGTCTTCAGACGGGATCACTGGACCATTGTTGTAAACACGGAGGGATATATGAGGCTCTTCACGAGCATTAAGATACTCGCTGGAAAGCAGTACCTCCCCCCCGAGAGGTGTGTAAGACAACGCATTGCCCATGAGGTTTGTGATCACCTGAATCATTTGTTCGCGATTGACCATAATCGCGGGGACATCCGGGTTCAGCTCATGCTGGAGAAGGATGTTCTTCGCTTCTGCCCGAGCCTGCTGTGAGTCAATTACCTCAGCGATTAGTGCATCCATAACGTGGAGTTCTTTGCGCTCTGACTCGACATCGCCGTCAAGACGAGAGAGCGTGAGCAGGTCTTCGATCAGTATAGAGAGACGATCGGCTTCGTTTTGTAGAACACCCATATAGACGTCACGCTTACTGGCTTTGCGTGGATTCTGGAGCAGGGAGAGGTAAAGCATCACGTTTGTGATCGGAGTGCGGAGTTCGTGGGACACATTGGAGACGAAGCTGGACTTCAGCCGGTCGAGCTCTTTTAATTGTTCGTTGGCTTCCTCCAGTTCCTGTGTTCGCTTGCCAACCCGGACTTCCAAGGTTTCCATAAGCGTTGCCCGGCGAATTGCATTCGCAGCCATATCAGCGATGGCTGTCATAATCCGTATCTCACCATCATCAAAGGAGTGTTTACGACCGAGGAGCAAAGCGCCAAGGGTCTCATCATGGGCGATGAGGGGGACGCAAATGAGCGAGCGCATCTCCCCTAGGAGTTCTGGGCGGGCGAACAGCGGATCGGAAAGAATATCTTCGCTGATGTATATCTCGCCTGATTCGATGACTTTACCGCTCACACCAACCCCGGCCGGGAGTCGCTCTCCCTTCCATTCAGCCCAGACAGAACATGCTGAAGCAATCACCGTTTCCCCGCTTTCGGGTTCACGTAAAGCAATAGCTGCACCATTTGCGTCTAGAAGATTTTCCATCTGGTCGAGTAGGATGGGCATCATTTGCTCTCGATCGGCTGCATTACGCAGGGCTCTGGAGACGGCAACGATGGCGTCTTGTTCTTTCTCCTGTTTTCGGCGCGCGGTCAAATCCATAAAGACGGCCATCGTCCCCACGAAATCTCCATTCTCAAATAGTGGGCTGCCGCTCACCTGCACCGGGATGCGCTGCCCGTCGCGGTGCAGGATCTCTAGCTCGTAACGATCGGAGCCGCCGGTTACGCGCCGTTTATCGGCGGCTTCTACAACCGGGTACTGGTCTTCCGGGATTGTAATTGTCCAATGCTGCCCCTCAATCTCCTCTCGTTTGTAACCGAGAAGTGCGGCTGCGGAGGGGTTCACAAGCGTGAAATAGCCATCCCGATCCTCGACCAAGATCCCCTCGAACATATTGAGAAGGATGTTTTCGTTGAATTCCTTAAGGCGGTTGATCTCTTCTGTCGCCTGCTTGCGCTGGCTGATATCACGAATCGCTGTCACCCTGAACTCGCGATCTCGATGGGAGTAACTCTTTCCACAAACTTCGACTTGGAAACGCGTTCCATCGCGTTTTATGCACACAGAATCGTACGGCCGGTCGTACCCAGAGCGAATCTTTTCGAGGGCTTCTTCGAGGGCCTGAGGAGCGATGACTTCAGCAATTTGCTTGCCAATAAGCTCGCGCCGTTGATATCCGAACAGGTTGGAAAATTGTTCGGTCACCTCGATAAAACACCCACCCTCCGTGATGGCAATACCTTCAAACGCGGCTTCGGTAAGTAGGCGAAAGCGTTCTTCCTGCTCTCGAAAGGTTTGATCAGCGCGTGTAGCGTTGATGAAGAGGGGTCCAATCCAGGCGAGCGCAAGTACCAGTACAAGAGAGGCGACGAGAGCGATGACCTCGCCGATTGGGACGACGGTTGCTCCTATTGTTCCGGAAGCGATTTGGTATAGGACCCAAACCTGACGCAGAGCCAAGAGGACCATGCCGATGGCGATCGCGACCCAAGCTTTGAGTCCGCCCGTTATTCGGATCAGGCGCAACGCGAGATAGGCAGCCAACAGCTGCAGTAGTGCCGATATTGCCAGAATCGGGATTATGTACATCGTGAACGGTCCTTTAACCCGAAATTCATGATGCTTAAGCGGCGCATGAGTATCGCGTCTTGAATATCTCTCTCAAGTTGGTGTGCAGGCTCTGTGCCAAAGCATTTCTTGATGAAGAGATATGTGCAGCCAAAAATGAGAGAGCGAAATCCCCTTGTAAGCGTATGTTAAGAAGATTCCAATTCGCCGCCCGCTAGCGGACAAGAGGGCGGGCATAGTGCGAGTGTACGTGAAACGCGGTCAGCGGAGCAATGCGTCTTAGGTAACCCTGATCAAAGGGTGATAAACAGCCGTCAGGGGCAATTCAAGGTTAAGAAATATGAGGCAGTGAGACCCCGCCAACTTGCGCTGGACCCAAGCCGCCATACAATGACGGCGCCTAAGAGATTACAGGTGGCGGGTTAAAAGGTACCGCTCTTGCACCAGTGGCAGCAGGTTCCCTGGGAATTTCATATATAGTTCTAATGCTCACGTTCGCGCCTGTATATATATAATAAGTAGAGTGTACAGGTTGTTAGGTGCATTTGGAGGATACGGCTTATGATGCGATTTGATCGATTTACCGAACGCGCCCAAGACGCGGCTCAGCGCGCGGCGGAGATCATCCAGCGCTACGGCCACAATCAAATTGACACAGAACATATTCTGCTAGCGCTGATAGAACAACCGCAAGGGGTTATCTCACAGATTCTTGAACGTTTGAACATCGACATCGATCACATTTCTGAACTGATCGATCAGCAATTGCGCGCCAGCCCCAAGGCGAATATTTATGGCGGGGGCGCTGGTCAGATATTCATTACGCCGCGCGTGAAACGCGTGGTCGATATGGCTAACGAAGAAGCCAATCGCTTGGACGACGAATACATTTCCACCGAACATTTATTCCTCGCTATTCTCTCCGAGCGCAACACAGCCATTTCTCGCTTGCTGTCCGATGAAGGGATCACAAAAGAACGTGTCTATGACGCGATAAAAGAAACCCGCGGTGGTCAGCGGGTAACCGATCGCAAGGCAGAATCACGCTACCGGACGTTGGAAAAGTACTCGCGAGATCTTTCTCAACTCGCCCGGGAAGGTAAATTAGATCCTGTCATCGGCAGGGACGATGAAATCCTGCGCCTGATCCAGATCCTCTCGAGACGCACGAAAAATAACCCGGTGCTGATAGGGGAAGCAGGCGTGGGTAAAACAGCGATCGTCGAGGGGTTGGCACAGAAGATCATTGACGGGGACGTTCCGGAGATCCTGAGCGGCAAACGGGTTGTTTCGCTGGATCTCGGCGCGATGATCGCCGGCTCACGTTTTCGCGGAGAATTTGAAGAACGCCTTAAGGCCTCGATTGAGGAGATACAAAGAGCGGAGGGCGAGATCATCTTAATGATCGATGAGCTTCATACTGTGGTCGGCGCCGGCGCCGCCCAGGGGGCGATGGACGCTTCCAATATGTTGAAGCCCGCCCTATCGCGCGGCGAACTCCAATGCATTGGAGCGACGACACTGGATGAATATCACAAGCACATCGAAAAGGATGCCGCGCTCGAGCGGCGATTCGCACCGCTCTATGTTGAAGAGCCCTCCATAGAAGAGACCATAGAAATGCTAAAGGGGCTGCGTGATCGCTATGAAGCGCATCATAAAGTCCGCTTCTCGGATGAGGCCTTGGTCGCTGCCGCCAGGCTGAGTCAACGTTATGTAACTGACCGGCACTTACCCGACAAAGCAATCGATTTGATGGATGAAGCGGCTGCCAAGCTGCGCGTTGCGCTGTACTCCCTGCCCCCCGAGTTGAAAGAGCTTAAAGCCGATGTGGATCGCATGATGGCCGAAGAGGAGCTGGCGGGGCAAGAGCGCGATTACGAACGAGCCGCGGAGAAAAAAGCACAGCGCCTCCGACTTGAGAAGGAATTTCGAATAAAACGTGACGCCTGGGAAGTCGAGCACCAACTGGATGAGGTTGTGGACGAGGACGACATCGCTGAAGTCGTTGCGCAGTGGACCGGCATCCCGGTACACCAGGTGATGGAAACCGAGGCCGAAAAACTACTGAATATGGAAGAGCGTCTGAACGAACGCATCATCGGGCAAGATGAAGCTATCCACGCTCTCTCGGACGCGATCCGGCGGGCTCGGGCGGGTCTTAAGGACCCCCGCCGGCCGATAGGGTCGTTTATCTTCTTGGGTTCATCGGGAGTAGGGAAGACAGAGATGGCCAAGGCCCTTGCGGAATTTCTCTTCGACGAAGATGATGCCCTGGTGCGAATTGACATGAGCGAATATCGTGAACAGCATTCCGTTTCGCGATTGTTCGGCGCACCTCCGGGCTATGTTGGCTACGAAGAAGGCGGACAGCTTACAGAAGCAATTAGAAGGCGCCCCTACCGCGTAATCTTGTTCGACGAAATCGAGAAGGCGCACCCTGAAGTGTGGAACACGCTGCTGCAGATCCTGGACGATGGCCGGCTCACCGATGGCCAGGGCCGCATCGTCGATTTCCGCAACACAGTCCTGATCATGACCTCCAACCTGGGTACAGAATTCGTCACCCGTTCGGGGACGTTGGGTTTCCAACGGTCGGGCGAGGGAGCGGAAAGCGAGGGGGAAGCAAAAATAGAGCGTGCCCTAAAGGACACCTTCCGACCTGAGTTCCTCAACCGTATCGATGAGGTAATCATCTTCTCCAAACTCACATTAGAGGACATGGTGCAGATCGTCAGCCTGCAAATGGAACAGGTCCGTGAACGACTGGAAGACCACGGTTTGAAAGTTAGCTTGAGCGACGCAGCGCGTAACTGGCTAGCTCAAGAGGGTCTAGATCCAGATTTTGGCGCCCGGCCTCTCATGCGCGCGATTCAGAAGCATGTTGAGAGCCCGCTCTCTGTCAAGATCCTCCAGGGTGAGTTCAAAGAAGGCGGCCAAGTGTTGGTCGACTATGTCGAAGATGAGGGTGTGGTCTTTCTCCCAATAGAGGACAGCACGCCCATCGAAATCGACGAGGAAGTCAACGCCTGAGGAGTTAAGCTGACAAAGTTGATAAATTAGGGGCTGGCCATAGAGGCCAGCCCCTTATGTTTTTTGGTGTTCCTCCATTTTCTGTGGAAAGGTGACATAAACGCGGATACCCCAGTTGATGAACACTTTATATAACGGTATCCGCAGATGTGATGAAACGCTTTTTTCCTTTTCCCCCCTATGTCCCCCAAGGGGGACGTGGGTGCAGTAGTCTGCCCTCGCAAAGCACTCTAGGCTCCTACGGAGTGCTGCGCGAAGCGCAGCGTGGAGCCACACCCCCTGACAACGATCGATTTCAGGCTTTTCGTTTCATAGGGACGTCTCTAAGGAACACCGAGCAGCGCTTATGGGATGTATATCATGGTTCTTCCCACGCTGGTGAGGGGTTGTTGGTTGAATGTGGACTGCGGAAGCTCTGCTTCCGGCCGTAGGCGCAGCCTGAGCTATGAGGTACGCGCGTAAACCTCCCGCAGGTTCGAAACCTGCGGGAGGTTGTGGATAACAGGTTGCAAGATGGCGTCGGGCCGACACACGGGTCGGCCCCTACGGTTTACTAATGTTCTGGGTACCGTAAATACACTAGGCCACCCACACAATTTGGAGGAGAACCTGTTTTGTTAATTATTGGGGGACTACTGCTCTTTCGTCGCTCCACCCGTTTACGCTTCGATCTTGTCGGCGCTGGCTGTGTAGAGCAGTTCAGTGGCGCTCTCGAGGTTCGGCTGTGTTACGCCTCCCAACATCGATGCCAGTTCCGTTATCCGTTCCGAGTCGCTCAAAGAGTGCGTAAGCGTGATCGTACGCTCACCTTTTATTTGCTTTTCAACTTTGACATGCTGATCTCCAAACGATGCCAATTGCGGGAGATGGGTTATACATAGAACCTGGTGTTTAGGTGTTAATTTCCACAATTTCTCCCCGATGATCGCCCCGACCCTGCCGCCGATCCCCTGGTCGATCTCGTCAAAAATCAACGTTGGCGTTCGATCGGCTTGCGCCAGGATGCCCTTTAATCCAAGCATAAGCCGTGATGTTTCACCGCCTGAGGCGACCTTCGTCAACGGTTTTAACCCTTCACCTGGATTGGCCGCGACCAGAAACTCGATATGATCCAGACCGGTTGGGCCAAGCGCGACATGACGGTCGCCGATAGGGGCTCCGTCAGGATCGTCATCCCAGTGTTGGGCGAGACCGAATTTGGCCCCTTTCATATGCAAATCTGCCAATTCATGCTCGATTGCATTTGCCAGGCGCTTTCCAGCATCTTCTCGGATCTTGGTAAGCTGCTCGCCAAGTTTGCCCAAGCGATGAAGGAGGGCTCCTTCCTCCTCGGTCAATTCTTTTAGACGTTCTTCTGCATGGGTAATATTCTCCATGTCTTCTCTTGCGGTTTCGGCTTGGGAAAGGATGGCTTCAATGCTTCCCCCATATTTGCGCTTCATGGTGGTTATCATGTTCAGGCGCTCTTCGACTTCGTCCAGTCGATGTGGGTTGAATAGGATTTCCTCACGGTAAAGCCTAAGCCGCCGGATGAGTTCGGATACTTGCTCAATGATCGCTTGCGCTTGAGCTTGTGAATCGGCCATGCTCGGGTCAATTTTGGCAAGACTAGACGTGGAATGCACGACACGTCCAAGAAGATCAGCGGCTGATTCCTGGCCCTCGATCTGACCGTCAAGCGCGGTGATCGCCTCCTCGGTTTGTTGTGCAAGTTGTTCGGCGTTCGCCAAGCGGGAGCGCTCCTCAAGCAAGGTTTCGTCCTCTCCGGGTTGTAATTTGGCTGACTCAACCTCGTTGATCTGAAAGGTGAGGAACTCAATCTTTCTGGCGGAATCTTGCTCCTGTTTGCGCAGTTGTTCCAGCTGGAGGCGGACTTCACCCAGGGTTTGATACTGCTCTTTATACGACTGGAGAATATCGTCGTCGGAAGCATATCGATCCAAGAGCCGGATGTGCTCGCGTACACGTAGCAGGCTGAGGTGCTCGGATTGACCATGGACATCTACCAGTAACTCGCCGATTTCTGACAGCAGACCTAGTGTGACTACGCGGCCATTCACGCGGCAGATATTCCGCCCCTCGCGCCGGATTTCTCGCCCAAGAAGAACCTTTCCTGGGTCGTCAAGTAAACCTTCCTGGTCTAGGATGCGATGGATCGGCTCTTGGGTGGATGGATCGAGATCGAAAAGCCCTTCGATCAAGGCTATCTCAGATTCGGTGCGGACAAAGGTGCTATCTGCCCGGCCGCCCAGAAGCATCTCCACGGCATCGATGATGATGGATTTGCCCGCGCCAGTCTCGCCTGTGAAGACCACAAAGCCCGGCTTCAGGGTGAGCCGCAAATCTTCGATAATGGCGAAATCTCTGATGTGAAGTTCGTTTAGCATGTCGTTAACTAGAGTTTGATGGTCCCAAGTCGGTAATACATCGTACTGATAATTAAAAAACCGTATCCTAGAGGCCAGGCGAAACTTAAGAGCGCGGCGCCGATGAAGCCCGGCTCAAGATCGATGCCCAATGTGAGTAAGGTAAGGAAGGGAAACGAACGGAAGCCTAAATAGAGAACCACTCCCAGGATCCCGCCAACGATGCTCGTGATCGTTAGCTGCCGGCTGCGGCGCTTGTTCACTGCCAGGCGTATTAGTTCAGCAATGCCACCGCCGACAATCGGGGCTACAAACAACCCCCAGAATCCTATAAGGCTTAGAAGCGCCGTGGCAAGACCAACGGAAATCAGTGCAATTGCACCGGCGATAGGAAGATCGATTGCGGTGGATGTTTCGAAAACCTTCTGATGTCCGCGAATACACTCGCTGCAGCGGTAACCAACCGGGGTTTGCACGGCGCATTTAGGACAGATGGGTTTATCGCAGTGGTTGCACCGTAGGGCTGTTTCCACATTGGGGTGGTTGGCACAAGTGAGTGAATGCTCTGTCATGTTATCTGGCTCGCGGAGGGGTTTTGGTTCATATGTGAAGTCAAATTTCGATAGAAATAATCCGGATCCTGAAAGCGCACGAAGAGGGCGACATATTCACTGGCGTGGGCTCTAACGACATCTCGGTCCTGCAGTTGAACAGGTTCATGGCCATCCATGCTCAGGGAAGCCAGGTGGTCTGTCTTTACCTCAATAGACACTTCAGAGCCTTC
>JAUWDI010000062.1 GCA_030608865.1 Anaerolineales bacterium
GTGCAGGTTCTCTTTCACGGTCAGGTTGTCGAAGAGCCTGCGACCTTCGGGCGCATGCGATATGCCTAACTCGCTTACTACCTTTTCTGGAGGGAAGTTGAGCAGGTTCTTTCCAGCGAAGGTCATCGAGGTCCCATCTTCCGCACCCACCAGTCGGGATAAAGCCCACAACGTGGTGCTCTTCCCGGCGCCATTGGCACCGATGATGCAGACGATTTCACCCTCATCAACTTCAAAGCTGATACCGTGCAGAGCCTTAATGTTGCCGTACGAGACAGCCAGGTTTTCAACCGAGAGAAGCATCAGATCTCCACCTCCTTGCCCAGGTAGGCGTCGATGACTTTCGGGTTAGATTGGATCTCATCCGGCGTTCCCTCTGCGATGACTTCACCGAAGACTAGCGTCTGAATGGTCTGACAGAGTTCCATCACCACTCTCATTCTGTGTTCAATGAGGAAGATCGCCAGGCCAATTTCTTTGTGGACGCGGCGGATGATCTCCATCATCTGGACCAATTCCTCCGGATTCATGCCTGCGGTAGGCTCGTCTAGGAAGAGGATTTTGGGTTCCGTGGCGAGTGCACGCGCCATCTCAACCCGGCGCTGAGCGCCGTAGGGCAGATTCGTGACTACTTGATCTGCCATGTGGCGGATCCCTACCAAGTCCAGGAGGTCATAAGCTAATTGCTCGATTTCGTGCTCTTCTTTCTGCCGCTTGGGCGTATCGAAGAATGCACCGATGAGCCCGTAGTTGATCTTGGAGTAGCGAGCCATTTTCACGTGTTCCAGCACCGTCATATGACGCCACAAGCGCAGGTTCTGGAAGGTCCTTCCCAGGCCGCGTGAAGCAATCTGGTATGGCTGCAACCCATTGATTTTATTGTTCCCGAGCACGATATCACCCTCGGTTGGATCGTAAACTCCGGTGATGAGATTGAAGATCGTAGTCTTACCCGCACCATTGGGACCGATCAGGCCGCGTATTTGCTTTGGCTCTACCTGCAAGTTGTAGTCGTGGACGGCTCGCAGCCCCCCGAAGAAGTGGGTCATTTGTTTGACTTCAAGAAGTGGCATTGTCAGCCTCCCCTTCTGTCATCGATTTTGGCTTGACAAGTGCAATCGGATCGAGTTCGGTAAAGGAGATCAATCCTGTAGGTCTGTAGATCATGAGCAGGATGAGCATGACGGGTATGACGATCCACTTCAGGATCTCCAGCGGACGCAGCGCCTCGCTGAGCAAGTTGAAGCCAACCGCACCTACAACCGACCCGGCGACGGAGTTCAAACCGCCGAGGTAGACCATCGCCAGGACCTCCGCCAACTTACGGATGCCGAATGTTCCGGGGTTGATATAGCGGATGACGTGCGCAAAGAGGCCACCTGCTAATCCGGCCCAGAATGCGGAAAAGAGGAAAGCGACCATTTTCGTCTTGCGGGTGTCAACGGTCATGGCACTCGCAGCCAGTTCGCCGTCGCGGACGGCATTGAGGGCTTTCCCGATCGTGGAACGGACGAAATTGTTGATGATCCAGATGGATAGCATTGTCCAAACAAAAATCGTCGCCAGATTGGCGTAATCGGGTTGATTGCTCAAGCCGCGCGGACCGCCCACGATCTCAAGATTGTTGAAGAGGCTCACCACGATGAACATGAAAGCCAGAGAGATAATCGCCAGATAATCCCCGCGGGTCCGGAAGGAGGGGATGGCGACGAGAAGTGCGCCGATGGCGGCGGCTATTCCGCCCAGGATCAAAGCAATCGGAAAGAGGAAGGGTCCCCATTCTGGCGGAAGGACCGCTTCCCCAAATTGGTTCTCAGAAACAAAGAGTACGATTGTGAAAACCGAGGCCGTGTACGCACCAAGGGCGATGAAGCCCGGATGGGAGCAGGAAAATTCACCCATATACCCGTTAATGACGTTCAGGCTGAGGGTGATGATGATCGAGATCAATGTGAGTTTTACAATAAGTAGACGATAGTCGCTGATACTGGTCCAGAGATGCAGGACAGCATATAGAAGGGCGACATGCAGGAGTACCGAAATACCGCTTGACATGTTGTAAAGCTTCGCGGCGATGAAATTCGTGAGTTTGGCTGTAAGGCGGGCTGTGATGGCGATGGGTAGCGCAAAGATCAAGAGTATATAAAGCAGCGTACTTGGAACCAGTATCGGCGTCTTGAGAACCACAATCACGCCGAAGAGTGCAGGAACCTTGGACATCCCCAGCAACCGTGCGAGCGGCTGCCCGACGGACATCTCAAGCAGCACCGCGACCAACGCGGCGAGCAACCAGCCTAAGAGCGGGACATGCTTATAAGGTTCCCATAACTTGTGTAGAAGGTTTCGGAATCGACTCCTATTCCCTTCTTCATATTCAACGTTGAGTTCCATTGCGTTCCCTCAAATCCTCGTTGGACAGTGTTATTAAAGAGGCAATCACAGGCGTAATTGGGCGCTGTAAGGTTCGCCGAAGAAGCCGTGAGGTCGGAAAGTCAGAATGAGCAGGATGATCGAAAAGGCGATCAGGTCCCGCATCGTTGAGGGGAAGATCGCTGCCACGAAGATCTCGATGAATCCGAGCATGAATCCCGCCAGGCTGGCACCTAAGATCGAGCCTCTGCCGCCGAGGATCGCAGCTACGAAGGCCTTCCAACCAAATAGGATGCCCATGTAAGGGTCTAGCACCGGATAGGCGACGCCGAACAAGATGCCGGCGGCCGCGGCGAGAGCAGAACCCAGGCTGAAAGTTAGCAGCGCGATATTGTTGATCGAGATTCCCATTAACGGAACGACGATGAAGTCGAAGGCCATCGCCCGCATCGCCATTCCCCACTTTGTGCGGCGCACGAATTGATGCAGCGCCAGCGTGAGAAAAATGGAGACAAATACGATTACCATCTTCTTATTGGTCACAAGCACGCCCCCTATGTCATAAGAGACGGTTTCTATGAGCGCCGGGAAACTCAAACGTGTTGGACCAAGTATGGCCAGGTTGCCGGTCTCGAGGATGATGCCGATCATAAGGCCGGTGATCGCTGCGGATGCCCGCGGCGCGTTGCGTAAGGGTCGGTAGCCAATTCGCTCTATTAGCATCCCTACAAGCGAGGTCAAGATCATCGTGATGAAAAGTGTGAGAACCAGAACCAGGCCGAGCAGGACATTGTCAGCTAGCGGGAGGATGCCAGTTTTTGCAAGGGCCAGGAGGCCGGCGGCGACGAAGAAGCCAATATAAGATCCGACCATGAAGACATCGCCGTGGGCGAAGTTGAATAGCATTAGGACGCCGTAAACCATGGAATAACCCAGGGCGATTAAGGCGTAGAAACTGCCCAACTGCAGGGCGTTAACGATGTTTTGAAGGAAAAACTCCATCGAATACGCTCCTCACTGTATTGAAGAGGCGGGTCAGGGCTAACTGCCCCTGACCCACCCATAACGTAACGTAACGCACTTCAATGTGTTGTTCTCAAGCCTGCCATCGATGGGTGCGTTATTCCAAGTTTAAGGTTCTAGGGGCAGGCTTGATCATAGAACTTAAACGTACCTTCATCACTGATCTGGACGATCACCGCGCACTTGATCGGGTCACCCTGTTCGGTGAAGGTCATCTCACCGGTGATCCCGGCGAAGTTCTTGATCTGGGCCAGTGCATCGCGCACGCAAGCGCGGTCAACCGCCAGGTCGCCGGTGATTTCGCCGCAATCCTCCATCGCCTTCTGGATGATGAGGAAGGTGTCCCATGTCAGGGCGCCGACGTCATCCGGGACGTAGCCATGCTTGGCGTTGTAGGCGTCGATGAAGTCTTTGGTGGCGCCAGTCGCGCCGTCGGCTGCGTAGTGGGTACTGAAGAACAATCCGTAGCAATCCTCGCCACAGAGGTTTACAAGCTCAGCCGAACCCCAGCTGTCGCTGCCCACGATGGGTGCGTTGAAACCGAGCTCATGAGCCTGCTGGACGATCAACGCCACCTCGTTGTAATACTGCGGTGAGAAGATGAATTCAGCGCCGGTATTCTTAATCTTGGTGATCTGAGCGCTGAAGTCCGTGTCGCCGGTGGTGAAGCTCTCGAATGCGACGACGGAGTCTGCGCCGTGGATGTCCTCCCAACCGCTCAGGAAGTTATCCGCCAGACCCTTGGGGTAGTCACTGGCAACGTCGTAGAGCACGGCCGCTTTGGTGAAGCCGTATTCCTCGGTGACGAAGTTGGCGATAACAGGTCCCTGGAATGGATCAAGGAATGGTGTGCGGAAGACCCAGGGTCGGTCGAGCGTGGTGGCGGGGTTCGTCGACCACGGGCTGACCATCGGGGTTTCGTTGTCGTTAGCGACGCCGCCTGCAGGGACAGCCTGTTTCGATGACTGAGGGCCAACGATCACGAGCACTTCGTCCTGGGTGGTCAGTTTCTGGTTGACCGCCGCGGCTGATTCGCCCTTGGCCTCGTTGTCCTCGATGACCAGCTCGATCGCGTATGTCTTTCCGCCGATCTCGAGCTCTCCGCCGATGGCCTCAAGCCACATCTCGGCTGCGAACTTGGTCCCTTCGCCGACTTTTGGAATGTCTCCGGTGATGGGAGCATTCACGCCGATCTTAATCGTATCCGGCCCAGCGGGGGCGCAGGCGCCGACGACGATGGCCATAAAAAACGCGATTGCGATAACCTTTTTAAACATCTTCCCTTCTCTCCTCTCAATCGGTTGGTAATGCTTTACTCAGACAACTGCCTTCAGATCCTTTTTCGCCGTCTCACCTCCTTGGCTGATTTATTGTTGCGATGATTGAACAGAAGCAAAAACGGGTTCAAAAAACTGAACCCGCTTCGATATGTTATTGAAATGGCGGCAGGGAAAAAGTTGTTCCCTGGAGTATTCCCCCCGATAGGCTAACCGGTTGAGAAAAACAACTTTGTGTCGTCTGGGTGATGATTGCCATCACGCCTGCCGATGAATGCATTGTTTTTTATTCCCTCTTTTTACAGACGGGTATTGATCCTCAATATTCAGAATAGGGCATGAACTCTTTCAAATCAAGTGTATTTGTAATCACGCTTGATGTTCACGCTAGGCATGATGCTTGTTAAATAGCTTACCATAATCCACCGCTAGGTTAACAATTTTGACCCGAACTATGAAAAAGTGCAAATCGATTCTGAGCGGAAGGAATGGGATGCCCTTGGGGCGTGTTGATGCTGATGGGGGGTGCGAGTCTCCCTGGCTTTAAGGAAAACTATCAAGCCGGGGAAAATCGTTTTGCATTCCCATCTTTTTTTCATCAGCGATGTCATCAGGGGTGTGGTGATTTGGGAGAGGACTGCCATCAAGAGGACAAAAAGACTGAACCCAGATACAGGATGTGTTCTCCCATCCGATCCTTTCCACGAAAATCCAGTCCAGAATCTTGACAGACTGTAGGGTGTCATGCTAAAGTGTAGCCATGTAGTATCACGGTACTACTCCCGGTTCTGACGTTCCCAGGAGGGGGAAAGCATGAAGCTCATACGGTTTCTTACAGTTGCGGCGATACTCGCCGCGCTTTTTGTTTTCGCGAACCTCCATGCGGTAGGGATAGTCGGCTCATCACTAACCCTGGTTTTTCCGATAGCGGTCGCGGGATTGTGTATATAGCCCCTATTATCGGCCTCGTGACGACCCCTGAGGGGGAGTTCTCACGCTCGTGAGATCTTCAGGGACGGAGCGGCGTGGCGGTTCGGACAGAGGTGTCGGCACAGTCCGGCACAGCCGACGTCACGCCGCTCTTTGCGTTATAAGTATTCATCCCTCCGGAGCAAACGGCGTCTCTGCCTACACTCGCAGGCAGTGATCGTCACTGCTGATGAAGTGAGAGTCCACACAATCCACAAATTGGTCTTTACGATCACTCGGAATAACCGATCTGAACTCCTAGCTAACGTCATTGATGGGTTCATCCCTATCATTGTTGTTCATCCTGCACCTTGACTTCCCTCTCATGCCTCTCGTAAAATGATGCATAAGAATATGCACAGGTCGGGGAGAGAC
Organism: Anaerolineales bacterium; assembly: GCA_030608865.1. The sequence goes on from JAUWDI010000062.1 coordinate 6,015, forward strand.
CCTAAACCAACAGGGCACCGAAGGGGCAAACCGCATCTACGCGTGCAGGCATGCGGTGAAACTCTCAGGTAAAAGGACCCGATCTGGCCGAACCTCTGGAAAGTCTCCGGACACCGAAGGGGCAACTCCCCACAAGGGAAGAATCTCTCAGGTTGATGACAGAGGGCGCACACCCCAGTCGGTGTGTGCTCTGCGCGCAGTACCCA
>JAUWDI010000081.1 GCA_030608865.1 Anaerolineales bacterium
CACTAGAAAGGTCACTTGCCCGCTGCTGCCGGCATAGCGAGTGGAGGTTAGCCCGACGAAAACCAGAATGAAGACCGCAGTTATCCATTTACCCCATCGCTCTTCGGGAGCGAAGATACGCAAAATGAGCGGTGGGATCATAAAGACAAAGAGTAGATTGAAACCCAACCACACCAGCTTAGCGAGGGGCCAGGATAGAAAGGAAAAACACGAGAGGATGGTAATTAATGGGAAAGTGAGCGCTGGTGCTGGAACCCAACCTGGAACCACCACATCTCGAAGATCCGTCACCGTTTTATCGAGATAATGTATCGGCAATGATGGCTTCTGGTCTGTGAGAAAGGCAGCATATGGATCCTGGGCATCTCGCACGAAGTGGCCGGCATACCAATAGACGTAGAGGTCATTCGCGCCTGCGGGGGAGAAGGTGAATTGAATGATGCGCAGAAGACTGGCGATTGACCATATCCCCAGGGTTAGGATGAGTAGAGTTTGAAATCCGTTCTTTTTCATGGGCGATGACGATAACATATTTGGGGTCAATACTTTCTGCTCATAAACTCTGATGATTGAGGGAGTATACAACAAGCGCCAATGGAAGGTATCCAAATGGTCCATAGGCGTTAGGAATTTCTATTGTACGAATTTTCTCACTAAACTGACGAATCAGTGTAAACTTATGCGAATTCCTTTCAAGGATTGATCTGGATATGGCGGAGACGATACACAAAGAGTCATCAGACTCCGGAGAAGTCACGCTTAGTCGTGAGCTCAGCTTATTTACCGTAACGATGATTGGCATCGGCGGGATGATCGGCGCGGGGATATTTGTCCTCACCGGCATCGCTGCGGGGATCGCCGGTCCGGCTTTGATTCTGGCATTTTTGCTCAACGGATTGGTTACCTCCCTCACGGCAATGTCCTACGCGGAACTGGGCTCAGCCCTTCCAGGGGCGGGGGGCGGGTACCAGTGGATCAAGGAAGCCCTCGGCGGAACACTTGGTTTTATCTCTGGGTGGATGAGTTGGTTTGCGCAGGCTGTGGCCGGGAGCTTGTACGCATTAGCATTCGGTCGCTTCGCCGCTGAATTGATCCATGTTGCGGGGATATCAACTTTTGGCCTGACGATCAACCAGATTTCGCTTCTGTTTATGACGCTCATCATCATCACATTCACCGTTATTAATTACATGGGTTCTTCTGAGACCGCGAGCGTCGGAAACGCACTTACCCTGATCAAGATTATTATTCTCGGGCTATTGGTCGTCTTCGGCGCATTAGCGATGTCGCGCATGGATGGCTGGCAAGACCGCTTTACTACAGGATTCTTGCCCAATGGGCTTGTTGGTGTTTTCATCGCCATGGGTTTCACGTTTATCGCCTTTGAAGGTTATGAGATCATTGCACAATCGGGTGAAGAAGTTCTCGACCCGATTCGAAATATACCGAAAGCGATTTTTATCTCAATATCCGTGGCGGTTGTGATTTATATTCTGGTGGGCATCGTCGCAATCGGCGCGATCACACCGCCAGGTGATCTCGCTGCATATGAGTATCTGGGTGAGAAAGGGGAAATAGCGATTATTGAAGTAGCGCAACAGGTCTTCCCGTGGGGGATTGGCGGGCTGATCTTATTGCTGAGCGGACTCGCCTCCACAACATCGGCCCTAAACGCGACGACCTATGCATCATCTCGTGTCTCTTTTGCTATGGGGAGGGACCACAACCTACCAGGATTTTTTGCTCGGATCCACCCTAAGCGCCACACGCCGTATTTGGCGGTTGTAGCCACGGGAGTGCTGATGACGCTCATGGCGTGGACGCTTCCCATCGAGGACGTCGCCGCATCAGCCAGCATTATGTTCCTGTTGCTGTTCATGCTGGTGAATTTTGCTGTGCTTTTCCTGCGCTTGCAGAGCCCGGAACTTGAGCGCGGTTTTCGTGTGCCACTATTCCCGATCCTTCCGGTCCTGGCCATACTCTGTAATGCCTTCCTGGCGATAAATGTCTTCCGCTTCAGCCAGATCGCCTGGGTCTTCGCAGTAGTCTGGATTGCCATTGGGCTTCTAGCGTACTCCTTTTACTTCTCCCGGATCGAGGAGATGGAGAAACCCAAAGAGATTCTGCTGGAAGAGGTGTTGGTAAGCCGGGATTACTCCGTCCTCATCCCCGTCGACAATCGAGAGCAGGCTCGCATCCTGGGTAAGATAGGAGCGCTTCTGGCTTGTAACAAGAGTGGGGAAGTGCTCGCCCTGCATGTGGTGCAGGTTCCCGTGCAACTTAACCTATCAGAGGGCAGGTTGTTCCTCAAAGATGGTCGCCAGTATCTTGACGACGTCATCCGGCAATCAAAGAAGTGTGATGTTCCCGTACATACGATCATCCGTCTAGGGCGAAATGTGTCCCATGCGATCCGTCAGACGGCGATAGAGAATGCCTCAGATATCATCGTGCTGGGTTGGCCGGGATTCACGAAATCTTCAGGGAAGCTGTTTGGGTCCGTCGCCGATCCAATCGTTGATAATCCACCGACCGATGTCATTGTCGTGCGCCACAGGCGGTGGCGTCCTTTGAACCGCGTTATTGTTCCCGTCACGGGAGGGCGCAATTCGCGCCGAGCGGTTCGTATTGCGGTGAACATGGCTAGCGCCGAGAAACCGGTACCCGCGACGGTGACCATCCTCCACGTCCTGCCCCCAGGTGTTGATGATGTCGGTCGAATCCGCGCTGAACGAGCCGTCGCCGAGAGCATGCACGGTGTTGATGGTGTGCCGATTGAGACGATGTATGTAGAGGGTGACGATCCGGTGGAGTCAATCCTAGCATCAGCCAAGGGCTATGACTTGATCGTGATCGGCGCAACGGAAGAACCGGTGTTCACAAACTTCCTGGTAGGCACACTCCCCGAACGGGTGGCGCGCGGCGCCGAAGTAACTGTCATGATGGTTAAGCGGCGTAGTTCACCGATCCACTCTTTTGTCCGCAAGGCTTTAATCGAGCCAACGCACCTGAAACCGCTCTAACGGCGGCTATTTTCCTGGAAATTGAAGAGGCTATCTGAGGTTGTGTTTCGGGCATCCCCCGGTCTATCTCGATGCCGGTTTTTCTGATCAGCTTATGGTTAAATGAATATTGTGGAGTCCGAAAGCGATGTCTCCGACCGCAGGCCAGGTCCTTGGACTCCATTTGGAAAGCAACTAGTGTTGCCCCGAATGGAATATGCTGTTGGTGTCATGCCTTCAGGGGACGCAAATTGAAGGTATCGTGTGAAGTTGTTAGACGGTCAGACTTTCCGTTTTCAACATAAATTGGACCGTTTGGGCCAGCGTTTCCGAGGTGAGGGGTTTTTGAAGCCAGGTTACACGCTGGTGATCAAGCAACTCTCGTGTGTGACCACCGAGCGGGTATCCGGTGATCAAGACCATCTTGATGTGCGGGTAGCGGTCTGATACTTCATCGTATAGATCCCTTCCACCCATATTCGGCATCACTAAGTCACTGATGATCAACTCGACGGCGCCGCTCCGTGCTTCTAGCTCTGAAAGCGCAATAGCGCCATCCTCGGCGCAGAAGACAGTGTACCCTTGAGATTCGAGGATCTCGCTTATCGCATTGCGCGTTGCAGTGTCATCTTCCACGACGAGGATCGTCTCTCCGCGACCAGACTGCGTTTGGAAATCTCCCTTAATGCTATCGGGCTCCGTTTGTTCATCGATAGCCGGGAGGTAAATAACAAAGGTTGTACCTTCCCCGGGGGTGCTCTCAGCATCAATAAAACCATTATGCTGTTTGACGATACCGTAAACCTGGGAGAGACCAAGCCCTGTGCCCTTGCCTTGAGGTTTCGTTGTAAAGAAGGGTTCGTACATGTGCAGCATCACATCCGGATCGATCCCCGTACCGCTGTCGGAGACGCGAATACTGACCCAACTTCCCGTCTTCATCCCTGGATAGGGAGGTTGCTCAGCCTGAACCTCGTTTTGATCAAGCGCAAAGCTCAGTTCGCCGCCCTTCGGCATCGCATCCCTCGCGTTTAATGCTAGATTCATAATCGCTTGCTGCATTCGTGCTGGGTCGGCGTTGATGAAGTAGCCTGATTCGCCGTTGAAATCCATGTAGATCTTGACATTCTCGGGCAGTGTGCGTGAGAGGAGCTTTTCAAGATCGGTAAAGAACGGCACAAGATCGAAAGCGTGTTTCTCCATGATCGAGCGGCGGCTGAAGTCGAGTACCTGGGTTGTGAGTGTCGAGCCTCGCTTTGCCTGGTTAAAGATTGTGTCAATTCGTTCCTTGCCTTGTGAGGAAATCGACGGATCGTTCAGTAACAATTCGCTGTAAAGCATGATCGTACCAAGAATGTTGTTAAAGTCATGGGCAATCCCCGCTGCGAGTTGCCCGACAGCGGCGAGACGGTCCTGCAGCAGGGCTCGCTTCTGCGCTAGTTGAGCTTCCGTGACATCACGGACGACGACCAGCATGACATCTTGGTCGCCCCATTTCTGCAGTTTGACGGAGATCTCAACCGGAAATATCTCGCCTGAAGCACGGACATTCATTGTGCTGAGCATCTGGTCGGAAATCCCGCGCTCGACCATCTCAATGGGGAGCACGACGGGATGACTCTTGGGGACCAGGTCTTCTACAGTCATCATGAGTAGTTCTTCGCGTGTACGTTCGTACATTTCGCATGTCCGAGTATTAATATCCAGAATCTTTCCGTCCATGTTCTGGACGAATATCGCATCTTGAACGCCTTCGAATACATTCCGATAATTAGACTCAGATTGCTGCAGTGCCTCCTCAGTGCGTTTGCGGTCGATCGACCTCGTAACCTGATTGGCAACAGAGACGATGCGTGCCTGATCGTTTTCTGAAAAGTCTTTCGTCCGCCCCATTATTAACAGCCCGATCGACCTGCCTTCGGCAATAAGAGGAATCAGGATAATTGATTGCACTTTAATCAAATTCAGGATCGGTGGAAAAACCTTCTTGCTTAGAGACGCCAGATTCGCGATGGGCAAATCGATGAGATCAGCGAACTCAGCAAAGATTTTATTTATCCCTTCAGAACCGTTCACGAGCAAGGGGGTTTGAGAATCGAGCATTTTCCCGATCTCACTGTCAGGTTTTATTTTTAAGCGATGGTTAGTTATATTAACTTTAGTATTCTTTTCGATGCGTTTAATCAAAGAGGTGGGCAGGCTGAGGTTTTGGGCTTCAAGGAATATTTCATCTTCACTAAGAAGATAAATTGTCACACCCAGGCTGTCGAAGATGTCTCTTGACTCTTTCGACAAGAATTCAACCATATCGTGTACGCTGTCGCCGCGGTTAATCCGCTCATTGAGTGCGCTGAGTAATTGAAGATCTTCGGCCTGTTGTTCTATCCTTTCTTCAGCTTCTCTTCGGTCGGTGATATCTTGCTTGATGGCGATGAAGTGAGTGATCTC
>JAUWDI010000173.1 GCA_030608865.1 Anaerolineales bacterium
AAATGGATCGATTCTCCATAGGATTGGATTTCGAGGATGCCGGGCAGCTCCCCCAACACAACGCGCGCAGCCTGCCAATCGTCAGGCCGGACGTGGACGACTTCCCCCTCTAATTGGCTTCTAATCGCTTCCGGGCTGTCGCACACGACCATGCGCCCTTCATACATCAAACCTACCCGTGAGCAGCGGTCTGCTTCATCCATGTAGGGTGTGCTGACGATTACGGTCGTCCTATCGTCGTAAAGCTCCGCGAGGATGTCCCAGAACTCACGCCGCGAGATCGGATCGACGCCAGTTGTCGGCTCATCTAGAATCAGGATTTCGGGTTCGTGAATCAGCGTACACGCCAGCGCTAGCTTTTTCTGCATACCACCCGAGAGGTGGTCCGCCCGGCGATTTCGAAAAGGTGATAACGCTGCGAATTCCAGCAAGTGCTCACTGCGCAGTGCAAAATCTTCTGCAGCAACGTCGAATAGCTCGGCGAAAAATCGCAGGTTCTCCATGACGGTGAGCTCGCTGTACAGGCTGAACTCCTGGGCCATATAACCGACGTGGCGTTTGATCTCTTCTGGCTGTGTGGCCAGGTCGAACCCAACCAGGGTCCCGCTTCCCGAGGTGATCTTGAGCAGGCCCGTTAGAAGACGCAGCGTCGTCGTTTTCCCTGCGCCATCGGGTCCCACGAGACCGAAGAGCTCCCCTCGCCGAATCGATAGATCCAACGAATCAACTGCTAGCGTTTCCTTAAACTCGCGGGTCAAGCCATGAGTCTCGATAATGATCTGCTCGTTCGAGTTCACCGTTGGTATCAATCCTTCGCTTTGCGAATCACCCATAAGACGAACAGAGCAACCAATGGGGGCTCTATCAAAATGCCAATGTACTTCAGGGTATCGCTGAAACCCATTGCGGGAATCACATACCAGTCGATCAAGCCTGTAACAACCGTAGCGATTACCGCGGCGATATAATCCCCGCGCACGCCTATCGGGCGGTTATCCTTCCAGATTACACCGGCGAGCGCGCCGATGAGCAGACCTACCACGACCATTGCCGCCACCACAATCAAGATTTCCATTTCAACGCCTCCTTTTGATGGTAAATAAGATCGGTCCTTGATGCTTGATAAGCACACTTCAGTTCGAGTCGAATTAGTACTTCACTCATTTTGTCCAGCAGAGACAGCCCGCACGCGGACCATCGGAACGCACCGCCCAAGCTCTCGATAGTCCGCTTCAGTGGGCTCTATCCGATAGCCCATGACGCGGGCGAGCTGCATCAATGCTGCCGGGTGCCGCCGCCCATAATCGAGCATCGCGAGCTCTGCATCATCCACCGAAAGCCGCTCGGTCACAGCAGGGAATGATCTGCGTTTAAAGTGCACGTTCACATTGGGGTCCTTCCCAATATTGAGCAGCCAATCGGATTTTTCACCCCAGCCTGAGGCGAGGTAAAAGGCGTCATTTTTCGCATCCCTTCGGACCACTTCGAGGACGACGTTACGTTGTTTACCGCTTACACGCCCAATATGTGTGAGCATGAGAAATCGCCCGCCGAATAGCCAGCCGAGCCCCAGCCGATAAAATCCTATGGGCGCTCGAGCGAAGGCACGAAGAAATCCACCCGGCGGTTCTCGATCGGCCACTTTCTCAATCATGTCTCACCTCAATTCAATGGCTTCCTCGGGGCATTGCAAAACGCAGGCGCCGCAAGCAATGCATCGTTCTCCATGATGAAAGACTACACAACGAACATCATAATCGGGCGTCCAACAGCCCACCGGGCACACCTCATAACACTGCCAGAGACCCTTGCAGCGCTCGGGAGCGAAATATATTTCCAGGCTCCGGAGCTTGCGAGCCAGGTGCCAATGCTCCGCCAGCAAAGAACCCAACTTTGGCCCTTCAGACACTCACTACCTCCAGCCCATAAGGTTCGGGACCAGCCAATAAGTTATGGCGAGAAGACCCCCGATGACCGCTTCCCAACCCCAGTTCGCCTGCTCACCGCGCATGAGCGGAGACATCCCTTGCAGCTCCGCGGCAATGAAAACGGAAAGCGCCGTGATACCAATAGCACGAGCAAATAAAACATCGATGGATGCCGGATCCCAGATTGTAGAATACACGAGCATTCCCGCGAGGGCGATCAGCGCCAGCGGCAGGCTTTTTGCCAGACCGTCCCGCCCCGGCAGCCAGGGTAGGGTTACAGCATAGAACGCCGATAAAGCGACCATGGCGATGAGCGTCGGCCAAAATATGCTGCGCCAGAATATCGCGATCGGGATCAAGATTAACAGAGCGTATAAACCCAACGTAACCGCGATCATCTCCAGCCGATCGCGCAGCGGAAACGTCACCCAGCGCATGGCATCGGTTTTTTTCCGACCGTGGGCGATGTATTCGGGGATGTCAACCGCCCGCGCAGGTCCCCAGTGGACGCCCCACCCGGTCTGCTCGCGGATGCGCCAGCCCTCGACGCCGTTGGCGCATAGCTGCGGGAGGATCAACGCATGGTGCTGGAGGTAGTCGCTCAACCCGCTGATATGCAGCGCGCCGATGATATTGTCCGCCGTGAGGAAACCTCCTCCAGCGGCACACCATACGTTAATGCCGCCCGAATCCACCACCAGGATCCAGCCGTCGAGTTCTCCATCGATCGACCTCACTAGCCGTCGAACGGTGAGATCATAATTTCCTGTTACAAGCAAGGGTGATTCTCGATCAGGTTCCCCAACCGCATAGACACCGGGTTTCACCTTAGGATACGGTGGGAGGGTCCGGAAAAAGGATGCCCATAGATCGATCAGAACGGTCCGTAGAGTCCGCGCGCCGCTCAACCGACCGCGAAACATCTCCGGTTTGCGATCGGACTCATCCTGTTCCACGGGCGTAGCCATGTAGAGGCGCAAACTGCCTGCCAGCTCAGCCGAGAGCAGGGCCCATTCGTAACCAGCACTGGATAAGACTCCCTCAAAGTCCACCAGAGGGTGGGTCGTTGTACGGGTGAGCAGCCATGTGAGGAACTGCAGCGGAGC
>JAUWDI010000034.1 GCA_030608865.1 Anaerolineales bacterium
CAGATCGCGTCGAAATTCTTGTTAACGATCGGCGATGAATTCCAGGGGCTGCTACGGACGTCCGAAGATCTCGATCGAATTCTCGCGTCACTCCGTGTGGCCGTGCATCCGGTTGATCTGCGATTCGGGATCGGCGTGGGCGGATTGGTCACCCCGCTGCGGGAGCAGGCCATCGGTATGGATGGTCCCTGCTTCCAGCGTGCACGGGCGGCAATCGAGAGGGCAAAGGAACGTTCCACACAGATCGAGGTGGAGTGCGGTGAGGCTCATCCCGGTTTCGAGATTTATAGCTTGCTCTATAGCGGTATGCGTCGAAGTTGGACCGAAAGACAGCGGCAGATTATCGACCTCTCGATGTCGGGCATGGAGGGTGTGGAGATCGCCCAGCTACTCGAGGTCAGCCAACCAGCGGTGAGTCAGCATCTGCGTGCGGCGGGCGCGGCGTATGTCAGAAAGGCGACGGCAACGTGGCTTTTGACACTTGTCCTGATGGCAAATAAGAATACATTTGATGAAGAGGTAACAAGTGCTTGATCTCTATCTAATCAGCCTATTCTCGTTTATCTTGACCGAATATGGCTTCCAGACCCGCAAACGAGCGCTCATCGCTTTTGAGGGCAGATGGCGTTGGTACCGTACCCTGCTTCGGGCGGTTATTTGGGTAGGTGCTTTTGCGTTCTCAAACCAGATTGGATCCAGAAGGGCACTCATTTATTATGTCGTCGCCTTCGCTCTTGGAGAGGGTTGGGTGTACCTCTTTCGCCACCTTATCAAGCGTGATATTCAAGGGGGCTTTGCATATGGTCGACCGTATGTCCATTTGCTTCCTTTTCTCTTCGCGGCGATCATGCCCTTGATTCTCCGATTTCTCCCTGAGAGTCTTGTGCCCAGGTCGAATCTATCGGGAATCATCACTGCGCCGGAGCTCCTGGGTCCCGCTTTAGCATTGGTCATGCTCTGGAATTGGGCGACGCTGTTCACCGTGAGCGTGTTGGGGCTTGTTCGACCAGAGCAAGTAGAGGAGGAGATCCATCCGCTAATTGGCGCAGGCGAGGTCATCGGCATTCTTGAGCGCCTCATCACATTTGTGCTTGTCTCGGTTGGGGGTTTCGCCGCCGTCGGATTCGTCGTTGCGGCGAAGGCTGCGGTGCGCTACCCGCAGTTTAAGAAGCGCGAATTTGCGGAGTACTTTCTCGTCGGCACACTCTGTTCGGTGGGGTTAGCTGTACTTACTGCATTAACCTTTGGATTGCGGTAACTTTATTCATAGGTGAATGTATTTCGAGCAAATCAATTTTTTATGCTACAGTTCAGACAGTTTTTCGTAATCATTACGAAGCGGAGAGGCAACCACTCATTAGTATACGAACCACACTAAACTTAGTCGTTCGGGAGGATAGATTATGGACATGGAAGTTGAAAGTTATCTTCGACCGCCGGAAATGGATATCCCGCCTTACCCGCCTAAGGTAGTAACGCTGGCGACGGGGGGTAAATTAGTTATCCGTCAAGCGAGTCGGTCAGATGTGCCGATACTCCTGGAAGCCGTAAGACCGACGATGAAAGTCGAGCGCGATTTCTACGACATCGTCGGCGCGCGCGTGTATGCAGAATTGCTGGGTTGGTACCGTCACCGAGTGCGCGATGAATTCTGCCTGATGGGTCAGATCGATGGTTTGCTTGTAGGAGTCGTAAACACACGCCTTTATTCGCGCGAATTGGGGATCAGCCTTCATACACTTGCAACCGAAAGAGGGCTTCGCATCGGTGCCCACCTCTTTGCCGCCAAGATGGAATACTCGTTTGAGTATATAGGGCAGGAGGAAGTGCTTATTACTGCCGAGAGCCCTATCGGCTTCAGACGTTGGATGATTGAGTACGAATTAATCGAGCGAGAGGGTCAGCACGAGCTCGGAGGTGCCACCCCTTATGGCTTGACAAAAGAGCTGTATTACAAGCACAAAGACCGCTTGGTAGCTGGCGAGCGGCCTGTGCCAGAAGAACTGCTCGCTGTCGCAGAAAGGGAGATTATCGTCGCCAGCGAGGACGATATCTTGGAGAAGATACTTGGAGCGAAGAGGAGGGACCGATGAGACCCGTTGTCGTTGCTGGAGTAGGAATGATCCCGTTTGAACGGCGGGATGAAGACAGTCTGATGGATATGCTCGCCACAGCAGGGTTAAACGCCATGGATGATGCTGGTTTGGGGGATCGTCCCATCGACTCTGTCTATGTTGGCAACATGGCCTCGGGCCTGTTTAACCACCAGGTTTCCGTAGCAAGCGCGCTTGTCGATCGTTTGAGCCTGCTTCCTGCCGCTGCCGACCGGGTCGAAAATGGTCCCGCGTCCGGTGGTTCAGCGATTAAAAATGGCTTCCTAGCGGTGGCTTCGGGGTTCAATGATATCGTGCTCGTCGTTGGCGGCGAGAAAATGCGCGAGGTGATTGGTCCGAAGGCTACGGACATTGTCGCTTGTATGACTCACCCTGAGGCGGAGTACATCTACGGGGTGACATTGCCTGCTATGGCGGGGATGTTCGCTCGTCTCTATATGGAGAAATATGGGGTAACACGCGAGCATCTTTCGATGGTCGCTATCAAGAATCAGACGAATGGGTTGCTTAATCCCTATGCTCACATCCAGATGAAGATCACGATGGAGGGCATCCTCTCGCACCCACAATCGCACATTAACAGCCCGGTTGTGGCCGATCCAATACATCTCTACGATTGCTGTCCCGTGAGCGACGGCGCAGCAGCGGTGCTGCTTACTACAGAGGAGATCGCGAATAAGCTCAAGAAACCATTGGTCACGATCGACGGCGTTGGGCAAGCGACGGATACCCATACGCTTCAGGAACGTAGCGATCCAACCGATCTCAAGGCGGTCACCCTTGCTTCGGAGAAGGCTTTCAAGATGGCAGGGATCAAGCCCAAGGACATCGATGTCGCCGAACTGCATGACGCCTTCACGATCCTGGAGATCGCCGAGAGCGAACATGCTGGCTTCTTCCCGAAAGGGGAGGGTGTCAAGGCGCTGGAGCGGGGTGAGACGCAGATCGGCGGTAAATTGCCGATCAACCCATCGGGAGGGCTCAAGGCGCGCGGTCATCCCGTCGGCGCGACGGGTGTGGCTCAGGTAGTGGAGCTCGTTTGGCAATTGCGCGGGGAAGCCGGTGAGCGGCAAGTTAAAGGCGCAGCCAACGGTTTCTCACTCAATTTCGGGGGGTTCGGAAACAATGTCCTCGCGTTCGTGTTGAGGAGAAAATCATGAAGACCATCACAGCGTACAAATGCAATAAATGCGGATTGGTGATGTACCCATACCACAATCGCTGCCTGAACTGCAAAGGGCGCGATTTCAAAGAGATCGCACCGACCTCCAAGGGCAAGCTTCTGACGTACACGGTCATCGAACAGCTTCCCTGGGGCATGGATGAACGAGGGCGAGTTCTTGGTGTGGTTGAGTTCGACAATGGGGTGAAGGCGCTCGGCTTAATTAAGGAAGATGCGCCGCGCATTGGCATGAAATTGAAGGTGAATTGGGAACCCGTGCGCGAGATGGGGGGTGAGGAGATCTACGGCCTCACCTTTGAAAAATCGAAGTGATCTCTTCGGATAGACGTTTTCGATTTTCTATGTCGAGGGGATACTCTGCGAAAAGGCCATCCACCAGCAGGACGCAGTATCTGTTGAGCGTCGCTGATGGAACCTGTCGGCGTTGTGGAGGAGTCAGAAACGCACAATTTCTTCCCTTAGAACGCTAACTCTGATCCGGGCAAGAGCACCGTGAAAGTTAATCACGGTGTTCAGGCTTTTAGCCTTATCAGCAACGGCTTCTCCCGCCAGGTTTATACGCGGGAGAGGGAAAAATGTCCTTCATTTCACCATAGAAAGGGTTGCCATTTCCCTGGACGAGCATTAGCCCTTCACGATTCTAGTGTTCGAAAACTGTGGTTTATCAACGTCTGGGCTATTCGTGAAATGAGTATAGAAATTGAAGGTGTTGGTGGTCTGAGGAATACGGGAGCAGTGTTTTCGGAAGCTTCTTGAAGCTGGGATTGACGACAGATCTGATGAATCTATACTCCCCAAACTAATTACAGCAGGGGAGGAGAGGAGCAACCGATGAAGATTGTAGACTTGACAATACCGCTTGGAATTGGAACGCCTCCCTGGCCTACCTATGAGCCGCTTCAAATCAAATATTTTAAGCGTCTCGCCCCGAATGGGGCGAACGGCCAGATTGTCACACATTCCAATCACCTGGGCACGCACCTGGATGGGGAGATCCATTTCTACACACCGGGAAAGGACATCGCCGAACTCGACTTCGACTTCCTGCACGGTCCGGGCGCCATTGTTGACCTTTCAGATGCCGCCGGGGATTACGATATCTACACTTCCAAAATGGTCGAGGAACGTGTGGAGGTCCGAGAAGGTGACATCCTGCTCATCCACACCGGCTATCACCGCTATGGTTGGGACCAACCGATCGCCGATGAAATTCGGTATATGGTGAAGCATCCCGGCCCTGACCGCGAGTTCGCAGAGTGGTGCAAAGACAAAAAACTGAAATGGCTCGGTGTGGATTGCGGCAGTGCCGATCATCCAATGAACACCATCATCCGCACGTGGATGCCGCGCCAGGCAAAAGAAGCGCAGGCGCATTTCCAAGCGAAGTACAAGAAATCGATCGAGGAAGTGTTCACGGACGACAAGTACCAGCTCATGCATATCGAGATGTTTCCGGAAGGGATCATCCATGCCGAATGTCTCGGCGGGGATATCGATCTGCTGCTTAATGAGCGTGTTGAGATCGGATGCTTTCCGTGGCGTTTCGTCGATGGCGAGTCGAGCATCGCCCGCATTGTCGCTTTTGTCGATGATGATCATTACGCAAAGCTCATGGAGAAGAAAGCTTCCTACGATAAGACGAAATTCGGTGATTGTGTATGCCAGAGACCGCAGAAATAAGCGTTAGCCTGCATTTACAAATAGATAAAGGAAAAAATCGATGACAAATCACCACAAAAAAAGAGATCCGTGGAAATTTTTCTTGCTAACATTTGCCTATTCATGGGTTATTTGGATACCTTCTGTGTTGGATGGCATAGGAATAAAGTTGCCCTTTAGTGTGACGGGGTATTCAACTGTTGTAGTTATTATTGGAGCTTTCGCCCCTTTGCTGGCCGCAATCACACTTGTAGTCAGGGAAGAGGGTTGGAAGGGAACAAGAGTATTTTTCCGACAGGCGCTTGATATTCACATCAAGCCAGTATTTTTGGTTATTGCATTGGCGTTGCCGGTGTTAATTCATGTGATAGCTCATTATCTGGCACTTGCTGTTGGCTTGGATGTTGCCAAAACGCTATTTCCAACCGAAATTCCTGTCTCACCGATAATTCTGGCGATTCCATACTTTTTTCTCATGTTGGTAATTGGTGGTGGACAAGAAGAATTTGGCTGGCGGGGTTATGCTCAGGAACCTTTACAAGAAAAAATCGGGGTCATACCGGCAAGTTTAGTAATAGGTGTAATTTGGGGTATTTGGCATTTACCCTTATGGTTTATGACGGGTGATTTGCATAGCGCATATTCGTTTTTGGCTTTCGTGATGATGACAACTAGCATATCGATCATATATGCATGGCTGTATAACTCAAGTGGTAAGAAGCTAATCGTGGTGATTATTTTTCATGCAATGAGCAATACAGCTGCACCATTGCTGCCATTTTTGCATGGGATAGAAGGAAAACCAGAGAGTGCGTACTGGATTTACGCTGCTGTAAATGTGATTTTTGGGCTTATATTCGCTTACATTCTTGTCAAAGGATCAAAGCCGACACAACGATGAGTATTTATTTTTCAATGCCAACTTCCCAAACAATGATTCCCTCAATTACCGTTATGGGCAGCAAGCTAACGTCTCGCTGGAGGCGACCGAGGATGCGGCGTGATTCGCAATCTATGGAGCGGGAGTGCGAGGTGGGAAATCGTGGCCATGCTGAATGCCCCGGCGACTCAGCTCGAGGCTGGTGCCTTGACGAAACTGGGTTAGACAGAAGGCATGAGTAACGATTGACTCAGGTGAAAGATGTGAGTCAACCATGCCAATGACAGCTATTCACCACTGGGTGAGAGGTGGACATGAAATTGCCGCTGCCTGAACTTCCACAATTTGACTACATCAAAGCCGAAAGCGCAGAGCGGGTGATCGATTTGCTCCAAGAGAAAGGGGCAGCGGCGCGGATTCTCATGGGCGGCACTGATCTTTTCGTTCGAATGCGAAATGGCGATTTGGCCCCCGACGTCCTCGTAGATATAAAAAACCTACCAGGTATGGACACGATCGTATTTAGCAAGAAGGACGGTCTCACTGTGGGCGCTGCAGTGACGATGAACGCTCTCGCTCGAAATCCAGATGTCCTCAACCACTACCCGCTGTTGGCTGAGGCTGCGGAATCGGTTGCCTCCTATCAGCTTCGGAACCGGGCGACGGTCGGCGGGAATTTATGCAACGCCTCACCCGCGGCTGACACGGCCCCGGCCGCTCTCGTTTTGGAAGCCGAGCTAACTGCCATTGGCCCCAAAGGAGAACGCACGATCGCTGCCACGGAATTTTTTAAGGGCCCGGGCGTCAACGCGCTGGAAGCTGGTGAGTTTCTAACTCGTATAAATTACTGCAACCCGCCGAAAGGATGGAAGGGGCGTTATTTGAAGATCGGGCGCAATGCAGGAGGCGATCTGGCAATCGTCGGCGTTGCCGTTATGGGTTACCCGGATAAGGATGCCCCTTCAGGCTTCTGCTTCAGGATCGCGCTTGCATCCGTCGCTCCTACCCCCATTCGAGTTCCTGAGGCGGAGGAGATCCTTGCACAGAGCCCCATTACAGAAGCGGCGATTGGTCTGGCAGCTGAGGCGGCCGAGGAGGTTGCGACACCGATCGATGATGTGCGTGCCTCGGCTCGCTACCGCAGTGCGATGGTGAAAGAACTCACCCGGCGAGGCTTGATCGATGTCTGGTCGTTGCTAAAGAAGGATGCCTAAATGGATAAACATGTGATCTCCTTCACCATTAATGGGGTTGAGGAAACCCGCGAGGTTCCATCCAATATGACCTTGCTCACATTCCTTCGCGAACACCTAAACCTCACGGGAGTGAAGAGCGGCTGCGACGCTGGTGAATGCGGCGCTTGTACGGTTCTGGTGGATGGAGAGCCTGTGAACGCCTGCCTGGTTCTGGCAGCGGAAGCGGATGGCGTCAATATTCGCACGGTTGAAGGGTTGGCGAGCGAAGATAAACTCGATCCGCTTCAGGAAGCTTTCATCGAATTAACGGGAACGCAGTGTGGATTCTGCACACCGGGGGTTCTTCTTCAAGCACGATCTCTATTAGATCGCAACCCGGATCCGTCAGTGGATGAGATTAAGAACGCGCTTAGAGGAAATTTATGCCGCTGTACCGGATACACAAGAATCGTAGAGGCGATCCAAACCGCTGCACAGGGGGGAGGTTAACATGGCTGATTCTAGAGACATGAAAACTGTACCCTCACCGATTGGAGAAAGCGTGCAGCGCATCGACGCGCTTGAAAAAGTCACCGGTGAGGCGGTGTTTACAGATGATTTCCAGTTTGGCCCAGGCCTTTTGCACGGGCGTGTTGTGCGAAGCCCTCATCCGCATGCGCTGATTAAGCGCGTGGATGTGAGTAAAGCATCGGCGTTGCCCGGCGTGCGAGCTGTCGTCACCGGTGAAGAATGCGAAGAGCACATCGGGCTATATCTTAAAGATCGATATATCTTCTGCCGTGACCGTGTGCGTTTTGTTGGTGATCCTGTCGTAGGTGTAGTTGCCACAACCGACGCTATCGCTGAGGAAGCCTGCCGGTTGGTTGAGGTCGACTATGAAGTATTAGAGCCGGTCGTTAATCCTCTACGTGGCATGGATTCCAACGCCCCGCTCCTGCACCCCGACCTCGGAAAGTACGGCGTCGTCGATTTCATCGATCCCAAACCCGGCACGAACGTTGCCAACCATTTCAAAGTCAGGAAGGGTGATGTCGGAAGCGCATGGAAAGAATGTGAGGTCATTGTAGAGCGTGAGTTTCAGGTGCCACATGTGCAGCATGTGCCCATTGAGCCTCATGTGGCTATCGCACAGTTCAATCGAGAGGGGAAAATAACCAT
>JAUWDI010000009.1 GCA_030608865.1 Anaerolineales bacterium
ACGCACACCATCAAGCCCGAAGACATTTGCGATCTCATGTGGATCGATGAACATCCCTGTCGTGCCGCGCGGGGCCACCGCACGCACAAACTCTCCAACAGTGATCATGCCCGACTCAACATGCACATGACCATCCAACAGGCCGGGGATAATATGGCGATCCTCAGCCTCGATTATCCGTGTCTCAGGTCCGATGGTGTGACTCGCGTCCTGACCTACAAAGGCAATACGTTCCCCAGAAATCGCAACGGAGAACCCTGGGAGTATCTCCCCGGACTGAACGCAAACCCAGCGGCCGCCGCGTATGACGACATCCGCCGGTTTTCTGCCCATGGCGACATCGACGAGTGATCGGCTCAATTCGCTCAAACTTTTAGGGTCCATCTATTTCCCTTTCACGATGGTTGGTATAGAACCAATATCTCAATCCCTATTCGCAAGGTTAATTGCCACGCGATTATGGGTCTCTATAAGCGATGGAAGTTCGACGGGCTGCAGTTTCCCCTTTGAAACTACCGCCCGGCCATGGACATAGTTGTAATCGACCTGCACAGGATTACAGAAGAACATGGCCGCTAATGGATCGTGAAGCGCTCCCGAAAAGTCTACACGGTCCAAGTTCATGGCGATGAAATCCGCGCACATACCTTCTTGAAGAGCTCCGATATCATCTCTCCCCAATACCTCCGCCCCTCCAATGGTAGCCAGAGCGAGAACCTGACGGGCAGTCAGCAATGATTCTTCGCCGTCGATCTCCGGAGCAACTGCAGCTCCAACCCGCGAGAGCAGCATTGCCTGACGTGCTTCTGCGATCAGATGAGAGCTATCATTGCTTGCGGAACCATCAACGCCAATACCGACTTTCACGCCTCGAGATAAATAACGTCGAATAGGAGCAATTCCTGAGGCGAGGCGCATGTTGGATGATGGACAATGCGCCACACCCATCCCACCTTCCGCCATCCGCTCGACCTCTTCGGGGTTGATATGGACAGCATGCGCAAACCAGACATCCTCCCCGGCCCAATCCAGCATTTCAACGTATTCCAGGGGGCGATGCCCAAACTTGTTTACACAAAATGATTCTTCATCTAGCGTTTCCGCAAGATGCGTATGGAGTTGAACACCGCTAGCCCTGGCAAGAGCTGCACTTTCCCTCATGAGATCCGGCGTAACTGAGAACGGCGAGCAAGGGGCTACGACGATCCTGACCATCGCTCCAGGAGTGGGGTCATGATAGGTCTCGATCACTCGCTGTGTATCCCCGAGAATAAACTCCTCGGTCTCCACAACATCATCGGGCGGTAACCCGCCCTGGCTTTCACCCAGACTCATGGACCCCCTGCTGGCGTGCAAGCGCATACCCATGGTTTGAGCCGCTTCGATCTGATCATCGAGTCGACAGTCATTCGGGAATATATAGTGGTGGTCAGATGCGGTCGTGCAACCAGATAATGCCAGTTCAGCCAGACCTAACTGGGTGGATACACGGATAGCTTCCGGTGTAAGCCCGGCCCATATGGGATATAAGGTTTTTAACCAACTAAAAAGATCGGCATCTTGTGCTTGAGGAATAACGCGGGTGAGGGTTTGGTACAGATGATGATGTGTGTTGACCAGACCGGGGAGGACGATATGTCCATCGAGATCGAGGATTTCATCGGCTTTCTTGGGAAGTTCGCCTGTGGGACCAACCTGCTTGATCCAGCCGTTTTCGGCGTAAAAACCTCCATTTGGGATCTCACGCCGTTGACCATCCATCGTGACTAGAAGCATGGCATTACGGATCAATAACGTTGCCATCAGCCCTCCCTGGATTGACTACGCGAGTCTAGCATCTTCGCCCAAATGCGTCAATTGTCAGACAACATAGCCAGGGCGGATAATTGTCATACCAAAAGCAAACTCGCCGCCCTTTTTGATAGGACGGCGAGTATTTATTGATACGAATCGCGCTCAGGGTAAAGTTCGTTGAGCAGAGCGGAGTGTGTTCGCAAGCAAACCGGCGATGGTCATTGGACCAACACCGCCAGGAACAGGGGTAATTGCCGCTGCAACTTCCATGGCCTCGTCGAAAGCTACGTCGCCCGCCAGGCGATACCCCCTCTCGCGGCTGGGGTCATCAACACGATTCATGCCGACGTCAATAACGTATGCACCGGGTTTGATCCAATCACCACGGATCATCTCTGCCCGACCAATGGCAGCGATGAGAATATCCGCCTCGCGGCAGACAGCGGGTAAATCTTTCGTGCGGGAATGGCAGATGGTGGTGGTAGCGTTGGCTTTCACCAACAGCAGCGCCGCTGGCATACCAACGATGTTCGATCGGCCTACAACAACTGCATTTGCTCCCTCTATCTGCGCTCCCGCTTTCTCCAGCAAGATCATGCATCCAGCCGGGGTGCAGGGGACAAAGAGCGGTTCGCGGCCCTTCTGTGCCAGACGCCCTATGTTCACTGGGTGGAAACCATCAACATCCTTTTCGATGCTGATCGTTCGCAGAATCTGCTCCTCATCTAAACCTGCCGGAAGTGGAAGCTGGACAAGGATTCCATGCACGCTGGAATCTGCATTCAGCTTTTGAAGTAGTTTCTCGACTTCTTCCTGGGAAGCGTCGTCGGGCAGTTCATGATGAAAAGATTCAATACCCGCCTTAGCGCTAGCTTTACGTTTCATGCGCACATAGGTATGGGACGCCGGGTTATCACCAACAAGCACCGTTGCCAGCCCCGGTTGAGTTCCTCCCGCAGCGATTAATTCCTTTACTCCCTTGGCGACATCTTCGCGTAGTTCAGCCGCGATTGCTTTCCCGTCAATAATCTTTGCCGTCATATTCCACTCCTTTAGGTTCCTGCATATAAGTAGCTAATTGAGATGCACGATCCAGCCTTCTACAAGATACGAGAGAAGGCTCATTAGCCATCTCCGCACAATGATTATGGTCTAAATATCAGGCAATCTTCAAGTACGGACGTGCCATGGACTACCTGACACTTGTCCTAATTTAATAAATCAGAAGAATCTTTATTTCAAAGCTTCAAGCGAAAAACTCAAGGGGAAGGGCGCCAGGCGGCGTCGAAATCCCAAAGCGGGTCAGATGTAATCTCCCCATAATTTGTACAGGTGGAGCTGATGATGGCTATTTCGTGATTTTCACCATCTGGCCAAGTTTCAAACGCAATCCACTGCCCATCCTGGGACCAGGTTGGTTCTGCCATGGGCTGTGTCGCAAGTGGTCCTTCAGGGCAAACCCTGATAACTCGATACCCCGCTTCTTCAAACGGCGCCACGACCAGTCTAGAGAGCCCGTCCACAACACGTTGGTACAGAACCAAACTGCCATCCGGTGACCACGCCGCGTTTGTGTCTCGTTGGGTGTCGCCTGCAGAGAATTTCACGGCATCTCCCCCTTGAGCAGGCATGATCCAGAGTTCGGTTATTCCACTTTGTGAGCTCGCGAAAATGATCCGATCCCCGGTAGGCGACCACTCTGGCAGACGGTTGTAAGCCAGGTTGTTATTGAGATTCTTAACGTTCTCGCCGTCAAGATCCATGGTGAAGATCTGTGGGCGATTCGTCCGCAGCGAAGTGAAGGCAATGCGATTGCCGTTTGGATCCCAAGCAGGGTCGTAGTCGCCCCCAGGAGCTGTGTGCAATTGTCTGGACTCAGAGGTAGTACCGAAAGGGTCGACGTCGATCAGCCACAAACTCGAACCCGGGTATTGCTCCTGGTTGGCACGGCAAGGTGAAGTGAAGACAAGCCTATCACCCGCCTGTGACCAGGCAGGCTGACAAGCCCCCTCTTCGATATTTGTAAGTTGTTGAATGCCTGTTCCATCAATATTAAGAAGATAAACCTGCGCTCGACCATCTCGGTTAGAAGCGAATGCAATTTGACCGAGCCCTCCGCCAGTAGACGTCGCCGTAGGCTGTGAAAACGGTGTCGCTGTCGCCTCGCTTACAACCACAGACGGCGTGTCCGTCCCGGCCAATATCGGGGTTGAAGACGCGGTGAGGACAGTAATAATTTGAGTTGCTGTAGCGCCAGGGTCAATAATTTCGCTGCCATCAGAAGTGGCGGAAGCAGGTTGCGTGGGGGCCTGAGATAAGATCCCAACCAGCTTTGGACCAAGATCAGGGATGATTACGAACAGCCCGATAAGAACAACAATAGCAGCCAATCCGACAACCAATGATTTGGGGATGCTGCGTTTTCGAATTTGACGAGAGATTACAGGTTCTGTGCCATCCGTTTCATCAATGTGGTCCGGAATCACAGTTTGCTGCAGATTATCATAATCCCGAACTATTGTCGGATACCTGGATCGAGATGCCGATTGCATTGCTGAAGCGAATTCGGCGACGGATTGATACCGTTCTGAAGGATCAACAGCAAGCGCCCTGGAAATCACACTCGCAAGAGCGATGCTTATTCGTGGGTTTCGTTTCCGAATGGGGGTTAATTCATCACGCCCCATCGCCCGTTCAAGGGAGTCCTCAGGTATCGTCGCGGTTAAAACCGCATAACAGGTTGCGCCCATTGAATACACATCGGTGCGCGAATCAGTTTTCCCTGTTCCGTATTGCTCGGGCGGCGAAAAACCCGGTGTCATTGCCTTCGCCCCGGTAGTTGTCGCTCCACCCTTTTCAACAATCTTCGCCAAACCAAAATCAACGAGCATCGCTCGATTATCTGGCGTGATCTTGATATTGCCGGGTTTGAGGTCTCTATGCAGGATCGCAGGATTCCGACTGTGCAGGTAAACTAGCGCATCGCAGATCTCGAGAAACCACGGCAGCGCCTCCTCCTCAGAGATCGATCCTCGCTTTTCAAGCTGCTCTCGTAAATCCACCCCCTTGATGAAATCCATTACCAGGTATTGACCCTCACCCTCGATTACAAAGTGATCGGTGACACGTGGCATATTGGGATGGCGTAAACTGGCAAGGATAGTTGCCTCACGGCGAAATTGGCGCGCATACTCTTCCGTCGTGAAGAGGTTTTCCTTCACCGCGACAGCGACGCCAAGGTTGATGTCGAAGGCTTTATAAACAGCCCCCATGCCTCCTTGGCCTAAAATACCTTCTATGCGATAACGATGGCGGAGTAAGCTTCCAGTCTTTAGGGGCATTAAGGTCTCAGTCAAAAAGAACGAACGCGCTAACCTCGTCAATTGTAGCAAACGGTCAGTGATTTGCCTACCATTAACTTGGATCGAAGGGTTACTGTAAGTGTTTAGGAGGTTGGAATGGAGAAAGACCCATTAATTGCGAACCCCCGAATTTGAGTCCAGGAAAGAGTGCCATCTCCCATTTTCTATGCTAAAAAGAGAGTATATGACAATACCACCATCTACTCAAATTGTCGCACCCGATACTATACAACACCATCTCACGCATAATGCTGGCCGTGCTATGTTAGCTATTGCGATCACGCTTTCCATCCTTCTCATCAGCGGGTGTTCAAGCATTCAATCGGCTCCCCCCCCTACCCCCACCGCTTTATCCGCACAACTCGAACAGAACTCTCACCCGAAAATCACGGGGGAATCTACGGCGCTTCACTTGCCCGTCGCGACCCCCACCCCGGCTTCTTCCCCAACGGCTGCACCAACACCAAGCCCATTCTTGCGCGGTCCAATTGCCATCGGCACTTCCGTTGCCGGTCGGGATTTGGAGGTCTATCAATTCGGTTCCGGCGATTCTCAAAGGATGATCGTCGCCGGAATTCATGGCGGTTATGAAGGGAACACAATCCGACTTGCAGACGAACTGATCCAGGTTCTGACGGCGAAACCGGATTTAATTCCGACCACAGTCACGCTGTACATCCTGCGCTCGCTTAACCCCGACGGAGAAGCTCGATCGGATAGTTATAAAGGCCGGACCAATGAGAACCTCGTTGACTTGAATCGAAACTGGCCTGCATCCTGGCAGTCAACCTGGCCGCTGGAGGGTTGTTGGACCTACACCTGGGTTTCAGGCGGGAGCCATCCTGCTTCCGAACCTGAAACACGCGCCCTGATGAACTTCTTATTAACGTACCGGATCGAAGCGTTGATCTCGTATCACAGCGCTGTGCTGGGCATCTTTCCCGGTGGTCAACCTCCGGATCCAGCTTCCATCAGCCTTGCAGAATCCATCTCAAAAGTGAGTGATTACGCCTACCCGCCAATTGAGACCGGCTGCCAGTACACCGGTCAACTCATCGACTGGGCTTCGCTGCAAGGTATCGCTGCAATAGATATTGAACTAACCAACCATGAGGATACCGATTTGTGGCAGAACTTAAAGGTACTCGAAGCATTCCTCGCCTGGGAGCAAGATCTACCCAATCCGTAGATGGATATGCCGCCCTGCCGCAAGCGCCACACCCCAGCCCTCCTTTATAAGAATCGGAAAATAATTTAAGAAAGAAAACCGCCTCGGGGACATGCTCTCATGCCATTCGAAGCGGTCGTCGTACACCTCGGTCTCTTGGATCTTAAAGATCAAGCATGCACTTCTTCAAATCATGCAATCTCAAATCAGGCTGGTGACTCCTCCTGCTTCCTCATCCGGCTCGCACGGTAAAGCTCCATGAGATGAAGGATGAAAGCTCCAAATCCACGTAAACCGAGATAGGGGAAAAGACCGAACCAGCCAATATAGGGCACCAAGCAAGCCAGGATTACCACTCCAGCACCAGAGGCTTGCAGTTTCCACCCCTCTTTTCCCGGGAACACCATCCTTGCGATCAAACGTACCATCCCTGCGAGGCCAAAAACGATGCCTACTGCGACGAAAATACCGACGCAGAATCCTAGCACAGCAGGCACGATGCCCCATACTGAGATTTCAGCCAGACTCATTAAGCCAACCGCAATCGCAATTAAGAACACTGTGTTGCCCAATCCAACCCAAAAGGCTCGGCCTGGTTTTTCTTCTGCTGATCGCGTGATACCTTCGACCAATTCTCCGAAAAGCGCTTCGAGGGTGATAAAGAACGCAACCAGGCAGAAGCCTATCAAAACCACCAGTATCGTAAGAACAAACGGTTGATCCATTGCATATGCCTCCTGAATATTCCTTTTTAAGATTGTGTTAGAACATAACCGTCAAAGCTAATTCCTGTTCTTGCTTAAAACTTCTCAGCAACGAATGATGATCGTTTCTCAATTCTGAATATGCCCATTCACCGGCTCCCGGAGCAGGAGCCCATTGCCTAAGAGCCAAAGCAAGGTCATCCCACCAACCGCCAGAGCTAACGGTAGTCCTGTGATCGGCCAATCTATCGCTGGCATGGACAGCGTGGCGATCCACTGGATGTGAATCCAGTTGAGGAACTCTCTCGCAAAAAGGATTCCTTGTGCGGGTAGCTCCGCGAGTTTTCGCAATGGTTCGAGGAGCTGCGCGAGGGAATACCTGTTTACAAGTTCAAGGGAGATTCTTGGCCAGATGGCAGCGAACACGATGATTGCGACCGCGAGCTGAGCCAACAATACCAGGTACAAGTGTGGTTTTCTATCTTCCTTCAGAGCAAGGGAGCGGATAACCCTCACTGAGATATCGTGCGCCAACGGCTCATCCGCCAGACGCTCCATCTCTGAATACAGGTATTCCAAGCTCGCGTACTTTGCGGTGCATTCATCACATTGGGCAAGGTGTAATTCCAGTCGCTCACGATCCTCATCTGCAAGCACACCATCCAAATACTCTTGCAAAGACCATTCATCATGGTGATTCATACGATCTTCAGACATCCGTTGATATCCTCTGCGCTAAAGATTTGCGCGCCCTAAATAGGTGACTCTTCACATCACTGAGGGGGATATTCAATGCTTTTGATATCTCCAAATAGCTCAGTTCCTGAAAGTGCCGCAGTTCGATCACGGCTCGATAATGCGCTGGCAGCGTACTAATTGCCTGACGCAACGATGTTTTCCGTTCATGATCTTCCTGAGCGCGCTCAGGGCTTTGTTCATTAGAGACGACCAGTTCAAACTCGTCATCCAGTGGTAACCCATAACGCCGATTTCGGTTGATATAGTTCAAGCAGAGATTCACCGCGATCCTTCGCGCCCATGGGATAAATGGGCGATCACAATCGTAGGAGTCAAGATGAGAATGCACACGGATAAAAGTCTCCTGAGTTAAATCCTCCGCATCATGCGGATCTCCCAACATGCGATAGCATACGTTGAAGACCAAGCCCTGATAGCGGCGGATCAAGTCACCATATGCATCCAACTCACCACGCTTCGTTCGGAGTACAAGGCTCCGGTCGGAAGGATTTTCCATGCCTATACATTACTACACGATTAAGGGGGGATATGTTGCAGTTCGGTAACAAAACCGCAGCCTGCGACTGGAAGCAGAGCTTCCTCACTCCAGAAAAACCAAGATCCTTTTTTCCAAATGTATCCATGCTTTACGGTATAATCGCCAGCATTAGGAGGGTTTCATGATTAAGATTACAGAAACTGCCGAGAAGGCAATCAAGGATTTATTGCAGGATGAGAGCAAATCAGGAATGTCATTGCGGATTCAGATCGTTGGTCGCGGGCCAGGAGGATTCCAGTACGCGGTGAGGTTTGTGCCCGAGGAAGATCAATCTGCCGATGATGAAGCAGTTCATTGTGATGGCTTCAAAGTCCTGATCGATCCTGAGACCATACCCAATTTTCAGGGCTCGACGCTGGACTATAAAGAAGACGATTACCAGCGAGGCTTTCTGATTGATAACCCCAATCCTGTTTGGAAGGACGCAGACGCGCAAGCAGTTCAAGAGCTATTGGACACCAAAATCAATCCCGGCCTGGCCTCCCACGGAGGTTTTGTGGCCTTGCTCGATTACAAGGACGATACCGCATATATCACGTTCGGCGGTGGTTGTCAGGGCTGTGGGCTTGTCGATGTGACATTAAAAGATGGGGTTGAGGTTGCGATTCAAGAAGCCCTGCCTCAGGTGAAAAAAGTCGTTGACACAACCGACCATACTTCAGGCAAGAATCCTTTCTACAATGAAGATGGGAAGGGGAATTCAGCGCTCTCCTGACAACTGCTTGACTCCTCTAAAAACATCGAGAACACAAAAGGGCTCCGATAATACCTTCGGAGCCCCTTTTTATATCGACTTCAATGGTTCAAAGTGTCAAACATCCAAATTGCGGACTTCCTTCGCATGAGTTTGGATGAATCTGCGTCGCGGCGGCACGGCGGCCCCCATAAGCATGTCAAACGTTCGATCTGCCGCTGCCGCATCTTCGATCGTAACTTGGAGCAGGATCCGGTTGGCGGGATCCATCGTTGTATCCCAAAGCTGCTCCGGATTCATCTCGCCTAAGCCCTTGTAGCGCGAGAGTGAAACGCGATCTCCGCGTACACCCAATCCCTTGATAACCTGTTCCCTTTCGGCTTCGGTGTAAGCGTAATGGATCTTTTTCTTGTAACTAATACGATAAAGAGGCGGCTGGGCAACGAAGAGATGCCCGTCCTCAATCAGCTGATTCATATAGCGGAAGAAGAATGTCAGGAGCAGCGTGCGAATATGGCTGCCATCCACATCTGCATCGGTCATAATAATGACCCGCCCATATCGCAAGCCCTCGAGGTTAAAAGTCTCACCGATGCCGGTTCCCAAAGCGGAGATCATCGCTCTGACTTCGTTGTTGGAGAGGATCTTATCCAACCTGGCTCGCTCGGTGTTCAGAATCTTGCCCCGAAGCGGCAGGATGGCTTGGAAATGTCGATCCCGGCCCTGCTTCGCCGTACCACCCGCTGAATTTCCCTCAACGATATAGAGTTCACATTTATTCGGATCTCGTTCTGAGCAATCCGCCAGCTTCCCTGGAAGCGTCATGCTCTCCAGTACACTCTTACGGATTACCAGGTCTCGCGCTTTCTTTGCGGCATCTCTCGCCCTTGCGGATGTCAGGCATTTCTGCACGACCGCCTTCGCAGCTCTCGGATTTTCTTCCAAGAATTCATAGAAAGCCTCGCCCAACACCTGCTGAACCTGGGTCTGGACCTCCGCGTTCATCAACTTCACCTTGGTCTGACTTTCAAACTGGGGATCACGATGTTTGATGCTAACGATCGCCGTAAGCCCTTCGCGTGTATCATCGCCGCTAAAATTGGGGTCCGTATCTTTCAGCAAGTTGTTCTTGCGAGAATAATCGTTGATCGTTCTTGTGATTGCTGCCCGGAGTCCCGTCAGATGGGTACCGCCATCGATTGTGTTGATCGTATTAGCGAAGGAATACACGGACTCAGCATAGGCATCTGTATATTGAAGAGCGACCTCGATTCCAGTTCCGCCCGTTTCTTTCTCGACGTAAACCACGGGGTGTAATACTCCCCGATTGTGATTAAGATACGCGACGAAGGAGCTGATCCCGCCTTCGAAGAAGAATGTCATCTCTCGACCGTCGCGCTCGTCGAGCAGATGAATGGCAACGCCCCGGGTGACAAACGCCATCTCCCTGAAGCGTTGAATAAGACTCTCATAGCGATACTCGAAGTCCCCTTTGAAAATCGTCCTATCAAACATGAACGTGGTTTTCGTGCCTGTTTCATTTTTTGGGACTTTTCCGATAGCCTTAACCGGGTCCATCGGAGCGCCTCGTTCATAGCGCTGGAAGTAGATCTTGCCGTCCCGCTTGACCTCCACTTCACACCACTCAGAAAGCGCGTTTACAGCCGAGACGCCAACGCCGTGCAGCCCGCCGGAGACCTTGTAGCCATCCCCACCGAACTTGGCACCGGCATGCAGTATGGTCATTACGATTTCGAGGGCGGATTTGTTCTGCTCGGGGTGCTTATCGACAGGAATACCGCGCCCATTGTCCTCAACAGATACGCTGCAATCGGGGTGGATCAAAATATCGATGTGATCACAGGCACCGGCAAGCGCCTCGTCAATTGAGTTGTCAACAACCTCATATACCAGATGATGAAGCGCTTTTATATCCGTGCCACCAACGTACATACCCGGTCGACGGCGGACAGCCTCTAAGCCCTCCAAAACCTGGATATCTTTTGCTGCATAGCTGCTTACTTTTTTTTGAGACCGCTTGGCCACGTTGCGTTCTCCTCTCTCTATTCCCTATGGATCATCAACAGGGTTATTTTACTCATTCTTCTGTAAGCTTAGTTTCTTCCTGATTCAGCACATTCATGATCCTCGCTAGTTGCCACTCGAGCCATTCCCTTCGCCCTTGAAAGAACACATAACTCCCGGCGATCAACATTGTTGCGATAAAAGCGTGGCCTATTATGGCCAACGCGAATATCCACGAGTCTTCTTGCGCAAGAGACCAGACCTTATAAGTAGATACCCACATGATGAGGAATGCGGTGAGCAGGTATCCGGTTGACCCAAAAAAATTAAACCGCACTACGCGAATGCTTTGTTTAATCGCACCCCAGATTCCCAGGCGGTAGCGGATAATGCCATGGGGGGTAAATGCTAAGTAAACCCCGGCAACGAAAAGAACAGGCAGGGCGATATAAGTTAGACCATTGATCCCAGCAACGAGCATACCAACTGTGAGGACAACTACTGTGAGCAGATACCCTCCTATTGCCAGAAACACTAATTTCATCCAATCCCGCCATAGATAGTCAAATTCAGCTTCCGGGTCTGTCTGCTTGGCCACCAATCGATGAAAGATCGCACCCGCGCCGATACCCGCCAGCGCCAGAGTGAACCATATTAATACGATAAACATCGGGTCGAGAACCTCCAACTGTGACGCCGGTCCTAGCGGTGTAAGGACAGGCATTCGACCCGCAACCAAACTCGGTATGCCCACTGATACGCTCGTGAGTAGGGCGAATAGGAAATTGAAAGGCATGCCTCCAGGAAGCGTGCTGAACGACGTAAGAAGGTTGTACCTCTCACTAAATAGATTCAGCATTTCTTGGAAGAGCGTTAGCTGCTCCGCCATGCCAGGATCGGTGCCCGCTGGGATAATCAACCCGGCGGCGGCAGCGTGAAGCAATGATGTCACCGTCAGGTGCAGACCGAACCAGAGGAACAAATCCAAAAGCACGGGCGGTAAGATTAGGAGCGGCTTTGCCGCTATTCTGTCAAACCCAGTCAACAACGCGGA
>JAUWDI010000167.1 GCA_030608865.1 Anaerolineales bacterium
ATGCAGGCCGCGCCAAGAACCTCCGCATAAGCAACAGCAGTTCGGAGGGCGTGGTAGCGGGGGGACCTCTCCTGCTCTTTATAAGAGTCGTCGTGGGACTCATCCAGGACGATGAGGCCGATATCCGGGAAAGGAGTAAACAGGGCGCTGCGGGGACCAACCATGACGTCCAATAATCCAGCTCTGCATCGTCTCCAGGTATCGAAGCGCTCTCCTGGGGATAATTGAGAGTGGCTGAGCCCGACTCTCCCTGGGAATCTAGACAAGAATCGGCGCACAGTCTGAGGGGTAAGCGCGATTTCAGGTACCAGCACAATCGCGCTCCGCCCTTGCGCCAGAGTCTCAGCAACGGCACGCAGGTAAAGTTCCGTTTTCCCTGATCCGGTCACGCCGTGAAGAAGGATGGGCCGCGAAGGTTCTCCGCCCGCAGATTTTAGAAGTGTCTTTCTGACATCCTGCCATGCTTGCAGTTGGTCTTGTGTGAGCTTCGGCGGCTCGCTGGCGACGAAATCCATCCCCTCCAAGGGGTCTCGCCATACTTCCGCCTCGCTTAGGCTAATTAGTCCGCGCTCCTCCAGCACAACAAGGTCGGCCCGTTTGCCTCCGTATTCAGCATAGAGCCAACTCACCTCGAGCGGTTCTCCCTCTTCGATTAGCGCTTCCAGGATGCGGCGGCGTCTCTCGGCGGCCTGACCACCTTTGATGCCGATGTCATCCAGATTTTCTAGCGCTTTATCCGGAGGGAGCGCCAAACGCGCGCTCCGCACCCGGCGGGGGCGAACACGTGGAGGATCGAGAACAGAGTGTCGTTCCAGGATTTCTTTACGCAGGAGCGCTTGGGCCGCGGGCTGCCAGCGGATACGGGGCAGGGCATGTGCAATCTGCCGGCCGCGAAGATCACCGCGCCGCTTAAGTAAGGTGAGCAATTTTGTCTGTGTGGGGGTCTCTCCATCGGCCTCAGGATCGAGCAGGTGGTAGTGGGAATCAGCTTGTTGGCTGAGGCCGGGAGGAATCATCAAGGTGAGGCAGTCGATCAATGGCGCGTGATAGGCGTCGGCAAGCCACTTTGCCAGGTCGAGTTGCGCAGTCGTCAGGACTGGATCCGGGTCAATCAACTCGTCAAGGGGTCGCGTTTCGGGGACCGCTGGTGTCTCCGGCATACCGACGACAACGCCTTGCACGCGGCGGTTGCCAAAGGGCGCGGTCACGAGGTGGCCGAGCGCGATCCTGTCTACCAGGTGGGCGGGTACATGGTAATCAAATGTGCCTTGGACAGGAGGGAGATTTACCGCAACCTCGACGTACATCGGGTTTGTCACTCGGGTGCGGCGTTAGTATTCGATTGTTGATCGGGGTCGGTCAGAGGCTGGATCGAAATTCTGGCGATGCGAAAACCGTCGAGGTCTTCAACCCGTAAACGGACGCCATCGGTGACGATCACATCGCCCACTTGCGCCAGACGCTCCAGTTTCCCGAGCATATATCCGGCGATTGTGTCGTAATGAGGGTCGAATAAGCTAAGGTTAAAGTGCTCATTGACATCTTCAATTAACGTAAGACCGTCAACGAGAGCTGAGCCATCAGGCAGGGGAAGGATATCCTGCTCGTGATCAAAAGGATCGTTAACTTCGCCCACGATTTCATCAAGCAGGTCCTCAAGGGTGACGATCCCCGCAGTTCCTCCGTATTCGTCGAGGACGATGGTAATGTGTCGGCGGTGCATGCGGAAGAAGTGCAGTAGGGTGCTCACCCTTGCCGTCTCAGGGATGAAGATGGCGTCGCGCATAAGATCACGTGCGCTGCGAGCATTGTCCTCATTGTCCCTGAGCACCGGGATCAGATCTTTAAGATGGACGATGCCCAGGATCTGGTCCAGGTTGTCGCCATAAACCGGGAATTTGGTGAAGGGGTTTTGAACTGCGAGGTCAAGAATATCCAGCACATTGGCATCTGCGGGAACAGCGATCATCTCGGTGCGCGGAATCATCACCTGGCGAACGAGGAGATCACCAAAGTCGAAAACAGCGTGAAGCATCTCCTTGGCGTCGACCTCAACCATCCCCTCATCGGCGCTGGCTCTGACGAGCATTTTTAACTCCTCAACGGAATGAACCAACTCATGACCGGAAGCGGGTTTGATCCCTGCAAATCGTAGGAGCGCATTGCCGGCGCCGTTAAGTAGCCAGATGATGGGTTTGAAGAGGCGCTCCATCCAAACTGTCGGCTGGGCGACTGCAAGCGAAGTCTTCTCGGGGTTTTGGAGTGCGATTGATTTTGGCGCGAGCTCACCGATTACAACATGCAGGAAGGTGATGATAGAAAAGGCTAGCCCAGCGGAGAGGCTGTGGGAGACTGCGCTTTCAATTTCTACCGGGAACCACTCGATAATTGGCATGATCAGACCGCTCAGGGCGGGCTCTCCTACCCATCCAAGCCCGAGACTGGCAAGTGTGATACCAAGCTGAGTGGCGGCGATGAAGCGGTCGGGGTCATCAATGGCTTTTTGGACCCAACGGGCGCGTATGTTGCCATCGGCTACTAACGTGGCGATGCGCGTATGTCGTACGCTAACGAGTGCAAATTCGGCGGCGACAAAGAAGCCGTTGGCGAGAACCAGAAGCACTACGGCGCCTAATCCTAAAAGGTCAAATAAAATTTCTTCTTCCATTCTTTACCCTATTGATTTGACGGAGGTGCATACGTAAATCGCGGCATCCGTGAGTAACCACCTAATGATGACGCACCAACCAGCGCTCTGTCAATGTGAATTTAATGGTTGCCCATAAGTGTGCATCATGTATTTACCATCCATCACGTTTGGATGGGTGGGTCGCCGAAGCAAGTGTTAACGATAAATGACGGCGGCGCCATAGCCAACAACAGAATCGAAATCCATCGTCACATCGCCGGAAGTCGCGTGCTGCACAATCTTGGCTTTGTCAGCGCCGAGATCCTGGGCAGCCCAGAGGGCGGCCGCAATTGCGCCACGTCCACAGGCGAATCCTGTTCCCTCCTCTTCTACGGAGAGAACCCCTTGTGGATCGAAAGCCTCGATACGGGCCAGAACTTCAGAATCGAAGCGCTTGGCAACAGCTTCAGGGTAAAAGTGCGAGAG
>JAUWDI010000145.1 GCA_030608865.1 Anaerolineales bacterium
CAAGTTTACGCGCCGCTCCTTCTACATCGCTTTGCTTCCGGTAACTTTTGTTACCGGTTTAGCCGCCGGGTATCTGTTTTGGGGTCGCGACTCTGTCCCACCAGCTAATCCGGCTGCTCCTGTAGCAGTTGTTGAAGAAGCTGCTCCTGTGGCAATCGTTGAAGAGACCACTCCTGAAGCTGCCGAAGAACCCACGCGTTTTGAGATCAGCACAGACGACGATCCCTCGCTCGGTCCGAAAGACGCGCCGATCACGATCGTCGAATTCAGCGATTTCCGCTGCCCTTATTGCGGCGTGTTCCACAACGAGACGTTTAGTGCCCTGATGGCGCAGTACCCGGACCAGATTCACTTTGTATACCGCGACTTCCCGGTCGTCGGCGGTTTCGAAGCAGCGCTTGCGTCAGAATGCGCCAACGAACAAGGCGCTTACTGGGAGTTCCACGATCTGCTTTTCTCAGGTGAGTACGCGAATTTAGATCGCGAGGCGTTCGCAGCCTACGCAGAGAAGCTCGATCTGGACGTCGAAGATTTACTTGCCTGTGTGGACGAGGAACGCTACGGCGAAGAAGTTGAGGCGGATGCGCGCTACGCTTCAGGTCTCGGAATCACCGGCACACCGACTTTCTTCATTAATGGGATTCCGATGGTCGGGGCACAGCCGCTTGAGGCTTTTATACAGATCATCGAGTACGAACTCGGGGAGTAATTCGCAGGTCTATACTGCCCTTTCTACCCACTTTCCAAATTCGACAGAAATTCAAGCAGTGTTCGGTTGAACTCCTCAGCCGCGTCGAGCGGCGTGGCATGGCCGGAATCGGGAATGACGACCAGATGTGCACCAGGGATGTTGCCCGCCAGTTCCTTTTTAGCTTCCATCGATACGGTCTGATCAAGTCCCCCGGCGACGACAAGCGTCGGGGTGTTGATTTCATGTAAACGATCGCGGATGTCGAAACGAGTGGCTGCCCATATCGCCCGCAAGTATGCGCCGCGCGGGTTCGATGCTATACGCTCGGCTGCAGCCTGGCGCAGAAGTTCTTGATCCGGTTCAGGGAAAAGCCCCTCCGCAACCCACTGCCCCACCTGGTCCATCCGCCCCAGCGCCACAAACCCGATCCTTACTAACTTCCGGAAAAACCCGCTTGAGCCCGAGTGCAGCTTCGCAAACGTATTCACCAATGTCAGCGAGCGGACAGCTTCCGGGTAGTCGAGCGCCAACTGCATCGCCACAGTCCCGCCGAGCGAAAGCCCAATCACATGTGTCGGTCCAAGCCCTAATGTTCGAATCAGATCGGCAACATCATCAGCGAAAAAAGAAATGCGCGGCCAAGTTGACTGTTTTGAGGACCGCCCATGGCCGGGCAAATCCACGGTAAGCACATCGTAATCCCCTGTGACGACAGGTAGCTGCAGAATCCAATCTTCGCCACAGGACCCGAGTCCATGAATAAACGTTATGGAAACGAATTCTTCCTCCTGCGGATGATGGATCTCATAGAAAATGCGATCATGAGGTCCTTGATGATGGGGCATAATCGAACTTCCTCCGTTTGCCACCAGAGCAACACGAATGTGTAGACTCCTTCATTCTACAATAAATAGATCCTCATGCTGCGTTTGAGTTGGTCCACCAACGGCACGCCGCAAGTCCTTCGGATGGGTCTTTGAAGACTGAGCAGACGTACAGTTTTCATGTAAATATTGGACTCCGCAGGTGTGGTCATGGAACAGGAGAACTCAATATAAATGAAGGCGTCATCCACGCGACGAGCGCATTTGCAGCGCTTGGAATAAGCGTATCCTTTTCCCTTAATTGGGGTTATCCTATATGCAATAATGGACCCTCCCGAGAATATGGCGCCCTACCCGGGATGGCAACTAACATCTAACAACCTTTAAGGAGAGAGTAATGACATTTATTAGCTTTTTGTTCGCACTTTTTGTAGCAGCAGTGGTTTTGTTGATCGTTGATAAACTCAACGTCGGCCTCAAAGTCGGCGGCCTCGTCAATGCCATGGTCTCCGCGCTGGCAATTGCGGTGTCTGGATCCCTTGTGATGTGGTTACTCGGTCTTTTCAGCATCACAATTGGCGGCGGGTTTCTCGGTGCGATCGTATTCCTGATCGTCGCCGCCGTGGTCCTAATGCTCGCAGCAAAAGTTATGCCGGGCCTCGAGGTAAGCGGGTTCGGCGGGGCAGCGATATCCGCCATCGCCATTGGGGTTGTCTACTGGATCTTGGAGTGGTTTGGAGGTCTGTTCGCATAACTTCTATGGGTCAGGCTTAGGCCGCGAGAGCGGGCGCCTGAGTCTGTCTAAACCTGACCCTCCCTGTTTGACCAAAACGGCTGCACAAGAAGTGCAGCCGTTTTTCTTTTTCATGACATCATCCGTCAGCAAACTACCTACCGGAAAACCCGTTCGATTGGCACTGAACTCAAGGATCCGATCAGGGACTCTCGATTTGCATCGACTCCATCATCACATCCAGGTCAGTGAGCTGTGGGAAGAAGATCAGAGGACTCTCAAGCGCCAACTGGCTTTCGACATCCAGGAGATAGGCTTCGTAGGTGTTAATAAATGCGTCGTACTCATCGCCGATGAAGGTATCGCCATCTGCGGGCAGACTTGGATGTGAAACCGGCAAGATCGCCGAGATCAGATACATACCATCGTCCGTGAGTCCTTGATACGCGTAGAAGAGATCGCTGTTATTAATCGGCCATGCAGCCTGCCCGTACTGGCTCACGAAGCGCACGCCAGATCCATCTTCAAATGTGAGATATTCCACCTGCACGGTGATCATCTGCGCAGCGTTGAAGATCGGCAGCACCAGGGGCACCTTATCGGGATCCTCTGGTTTCAGCGCGAGGAAAGCTTCCAACTCTACTACCGTCTCCTCCGCAGGTGGGTTGACCTCAAGGAATTCCGCCACCGGGTAGATCGCTATATGTGCTTTGTGAAAGGTATCGGTGAGAGGGTAATCATAAAAGGTGAAATCGACATGCTCCGGAACCGCAAACCACGCCATCTCAAGTTCGGCTGGGAGAACGGATGGGACCGCGCCGTAATCCTCCCCCTCCGGGTAGGAGAAGCATATTGTATTCAAGCACACATCCGGCTCTGGAGCTTCGGTGGGTTCTGGCGTGGTCGCTGGTTCGAGCAGATCTTGTTCGAGATCCTCTAGCTCAGAAAATTCAATCATTGCCGTTGCCAAGGCTTCAATTTCCGTGAAATCAACACCCTCCAGCATAGAATTCACCAGCGGAAAGGCGATGGCCAAACCCACACAGAGCATGATCACAACAAAGCCCGCACACCCCAATCCAATCCACAGGCAGGTGCGGCCCGTACTTTTCCCCGATGTACTTGCCGGTTGAGCTGGGGTCTCGATAACCGCCGGTTCCGCTGCCATCTGTTGTACGGGTTGGACCTCCGGGGCTGTGTCGCGCACGGTCTCTTGCGCGGGTTTCGGCGCGCCGCATTGCCCACAAAAACTACTCTCTTCAGGGATGTCTGCCCCACAACGTTCACATTGCATCGTATCCTCCACTGTTGGTTTCTAGACCTAAGAAATAATGATTTCAGCACACACCCAAATTAGTCGAACACCCTCGAGTTGTATATGGCAAATAACTACCGGTACTGAACGGCGGATT